>NZ_KV826304.1:0-126019 GCF_001835895.1 Staphylococcus sp. HMSC034C12
AGAAGTACTAGCATTTTTTTCAAAAATGCAGTACTTCTTTAAACTTCTTTGACGTCGACGTCGATGTGTTCTACGCGGTTGTATGCGCCGTGATCAACTGGGCCTACAAAGTCATTCATTTTCCAACCATTTTTAATTGCTGATGCCACAAATGCTTTAGCGCTAATAACAGCTTCTTTAGGTGATTTACCATTTGCCAAGTAAGCTGTTGTAGCTGCTGCAAATGTACAACCTGCACCGTGGTTATAACTTTGTTGGAACATATCAGTTGTTAATTGATAATATGTTTGACCATCATAATATAAGTCATAAGATTTATCTTGATCTAATGCTTTACCACCTTTAATAATAATATGTTGAGCACCTTGATCATAAATGATTTTTGCAGCTTTTTTCATATCTTCAATTGACGTTAATTTACCTAATCCAGATAATTGACCAGCTTCAAATAAATTAGGTGTTACGACCGTTGCTTTAGGTAATAAATATTTAATCATTGCATCTGTATTTCCTGGGTTAAGTACTTCGTCTTCCCCTTTACATACCATAACTGGATCTACTACGAAATATTTTGCACCTGATTGTTCAAATGCTTCGCCAGCACGTTTAATGATTTCTTCAGTTCCAAGCATACCTGTTTTAACAGCATCTGGACCAATTGAAATGACTGTTTCTAATTGTTTTTCGAATACATCCATTGGAAGTGGTGTCACATCGTGAGACCAAGTTTCTTTGTCCATTGTTACAACAGCTGTTAAAGCCACCATACCGTAAGTGTTTAGTTCTTGAAATGTTTTAAGGTCGGCTTGCATACCTGCGCCAGCGCTTGTATCAGAGCCGGCAATTGTTAATACTTTTTTTAATGCCATGTATTATCACTCCTGTCAATTATTTACATCTTTATTTATCATATCATGTAACTCAACTATTGTTCTAGCATGAAGATAGTAAGGCGATTTATATCACGTTCCAAAGGGGTCATATGTTAAAATAGAAGTGAGGTGAAAACGATGGAATGGTCAGACATTTTTCATGACATTACAACAAAACATGATTTTAAAGCAATGCATGATTTTTTAGAAAAAGAATATACGACACAAATCGTCTATCCAGATAGAGAAAACATTTATCAAGCTTTTGATTTAACACCATTTGAAGATATTAAAGTTGTTATTTTGGGTCAAGATCCATATCATGGACCTAACCAAGCACATGGGTTAGCATTTTCAGTTCAACCCAATGCTAAATTCCCACCATCTTTAAGAAATATGTATCAAGAATTAGAAGATGATATCGGCTGTCATAGAACTTCTCCACATCTACAGGACTGGGCACGTGAAGGTGTTCTGTTATTAAATACTGTATTAACTGTACGTAAAGGTGAAGCACATTCCCATAAGGACATTGGATGGGAAATATTTACAGATGAAGTCATTAAAGCTATTTCAGATTATCGCGAAGATGTTGTCTTTATCTTATGGGGAAAACCTGCGCAGCAAAAGATAAAATTAATTGATACAGCAAAGCATCATATCATTAAATCTGTTCATCCAAGTCCATTATCTGCTTATCGAGGTTTCTTTGGGTCTAAACCTTATTCTCGTACAAATGATTATTTAGAATCTAAAGGTAAAACGCCAATACAATGGTGTGAAAGTGGGGAATCTTAATTGAACAAAGAACAATTAATTCAACTTATAGAACAAGAATTAGTGCAAGCAGATGAAGCTCAAGATGAACAACAGTTTGAAAAGCATATGTATGCGATTCATACTTTAACATCTCTTTATTCCGATGTTTCAAAACGACCTTCTAAAAAATCAAAACATGATTTTACTAATATTGTAACTTCTGAATCTTCGTTTTCAAATAAGCCTTCAAATCATTCAGCGATTACTGCTGCAGAAATTGAAGCGATGGGTGGTAAAGTTCCACAAACAATGAAGCATCAAACTAAATCGTCTAATATGATGGTGACGGATGATGAAATTGGAAATGGTGAATCAATATTTGATTTTTAATTAAAATTAAGTTAGGAGAACTAAAATATTATGATGAAAGTATTTATAATTTTAGGTGCATTGTGTACGATGATGTCTGTTGGTACGGGCGCATTTGGTGCACATGGACTTGAAGGAAAACTCTCTGATAAATATATGTCAGTATGGGAAAAAGCAGTGAATTATCAAATGTATCATGGTCTAGGATTAATTATGATTGGCATCATTAGTGGTACAACTTCTATTAATGTGAATTGGGCAGGATGGCTTCTGTTCTTTGGTATTGTTCTATTTAGTGGCTCATTATATATTCTTGCATTGACTCAAATTCGTATTTTAGGAGCTATTACACCAATAGGGGGCGTACTCTTTATTGTGGGATGGTTAATGTTAATTATTGCAACATTTAAATTTGCTGGATAATAATATTTTATATTTTGGTTAGTAAACTCACCTTTTTGGGTATGTTAAGTACCTGAGGTGAGTTTATTTTATGAATAATAAAAATCGAGAGATAGATAGAGGAGATTTAAAACAAAATCTCTCTGAAAAATTTGTTTGGGCGATTGCTTATGGCTCGTGTATCGGATGGGGAGCATTTATACTACCCGGTGATTGGATTAAACAATCAGGTCCGATTGCTTCATCTATTGGTATTGTCATTGGTGCTTTATTGATGATATTAATTGCTGTAAGTTATGGCGCATTAGTCGAACGTTTTCCTGTGTCAGGCGGTGCATTCGCGTTTAGTTATTTAAGTTTTGGAAGATATGTGAGTTTCTTTTCATCATGGTTCTTAACATTCGGTTATGTTTGTGTAGTAGCGTTAAATGCGACAGCATTTAGTTTATTAATTAAGTTTTTACTGCCAAACATTTTGAATAATGGAAGGTTATATACGATTGCTGGATGGGATGTTTACATAACAGAAATAGTTATTGCTACGGTATTATTATTAGTATTTATGTTTATTGCAATTCGTGGTGCAAGTGTTTCTGGTACACTCCAATATTATTTTTGTATAGCAATGGTCATTGTTGTTGTGCTTATGTTTGTAGGTTCATTTTTCGGAAATAACTTTTCGTTAAGTAACTTACAACCTTTAGCAAGTAAAGAACTTGGATGGTTTAATTCCATTATTATGATTGTAGCTATTGCACCATGGGCTTATGTGGGATTTGATAATATTCCACAAACAGCAGAAGAGTTTAATTTCTCGCCAAATAAAACGTTCAAACTGATTGTATACAGTTTATTAGCAGCAGCTTTAACTTATGTCATTATGATTTTATACACAGGGTGGTTGGGTACGAATAATGCGAATTTTAACGGAAATTTATGGTTAACAGGCGCTGAAACACAAACTGCTTTTGGTTATATTGGCTTAGGAGTATTAGCGATTGCTATTATTATGGGGATTTTTACTGGATTAAACGGATTCTTAATGAGTTCAAGTCGATTACTATTCTCAATGGGGCGTGCTGGTATCATGCCTAAAGCGTTTAGTAAATTACATCCAAAATATAAAACACCATATGTAGCTATTATCTTTTTAGTAGCTATTACTTTAATTGCGCCATGGTTAGGACGTACCGCATTAACATGGATTGTTGATATGTCTTCAACAGGTGTATCTATTGCTTATTTTATTACTTGTTTATCTGCTGCTAAGCTATTTAGTTACAATAAACAAAGTAACACGTATGGTCCTATTTATAAGACCTTTGCTATTTTGGGTTCTATTGTTTCATTTATCTTTTTACTTTTATTATTAGTTCCAGGATCACCAGCTTCACTTTCAATGCCTTCATATATTGCATTGGGTAGTTGGTTAGTGATTGGTCTTATTTTCTTTGTAGTTCGATACCCTAAATTAAAAAATATGAATAATGACGAATTAAGTCGTCTGATTTTAAATCAATCAGAACGAGAAGTTAAAGAAATGATACAAGATAAAAAATAATATACGTAAACGCGAGAGATGAGGGTTAATTAACAACAATCTCTCGCGTTTTATTGTTATATACGTTTACGTCGTCGAGCGAAACCAGAAACGATGATTTTTGAAATTTGGTCTGCAAATAATAATCCTAATGCAATCGCACCAGCGATAAGTGTGACTTCGAGCATTGTGTTGATTGCTTTACCAAATTGTAATAAGACTAGATTTTTAGTTGCATCAAAAGCAAGTCCACCAGGAACTAATGGAATAATACCAGTAACCATGAAAATGATTGCAGGTTCACGTTTTTTACGAGCCATGTAATGACTGATTAAACCCAATGTAAAGCTACCGAAAAAACTTGAATAAATCGTATGTATATTCAAACCTTGGTAGAATAAAATATATACCATCCATCCACAAGCTCCAACAAAACCACACGATAAATACAGCTTTCTAGGAGCGTCAAAGATTACACAGAAAAAGAGAGAAGCTGTATAACTAAATATAAAATTAAATAACCAAAACATTTATGCGTACTCCTAAACTAATATTAATATCGAACCTACACCGGCACCTATACCAAATGCGGTTACAAGTGCTTCTAAAGACTTAGTGGTAAACATCATCATATGACCACCAAATAAATCTTGTATAGCATTCGTAATCAGTACTCCAGGTACAATAGGCATGACTGCAGCAATAATAATAGTAGCTAAATCACCACTTGGCGCTAACCAATGACCGAATACTGCAATAATACCAATAACTAAGGATCCGACGAATTCTGGAATAAATTGTGCGTGTAATCGGCGATCTAGAATTTCAACAACCAGATATCCAATACTACCTGCAAGTAGAGCAGTAATAACATCGATAAATTGGCCACCTTGCAAATATAGGAAACTAATTGCAATAATGGCAGCAGCAATCCCTTTAAATGTTAAGCTACTATCTCGTTTTGCAATATATATTTTTTCTAATCGCTCTTTTGCATCTTCTAAAGAGATATCCCCTTTTGTGATTAATCGTGATATTTCATTTGCTTGTGAAATTTTAATGAGATTAGTATCACGGGAATTAATTCTAAATATTCGGGGGTAAGATTCATTATGTAAAGTAAATTGAATGACTGTATTTGTAACAAAGCTATTGCTTTCAGGATATCCTAGCTTTCGGGCAATACGGGTCATTGTATCTTCTACACGTGTTCCTTCCGCACCAGATTCAAGTAATATACGTCCAGCCATCATGACGACGTCTTTGATTAAAGTTTCATCTATATGTTCTTGTTTATTTGTATTTTCCATTTCATCACCATTCGTTAAGATGTAATCATTATTATAGTAGAAGTACATGAAAATAACTACCTTACATTATAAAACTTAACAATCATAATATGATGATTATTCATTTATATCTCAATAGTAGGTAAATATATTTTAATGAAAATAAAATTTAATGTTAAAAAACAATTGATTTATAACAATAATGTTTCAGAACATTACAATTCGGTTAAATAATAATGGTTAACAAATCAAAATTGTGCTGGGTAGCGACAGCACTTTTGTGATTTGTTAATGTTCAGAGTAGTAATGAAGTTCTCCCAAACCATACTACTTGAAGTACACTTTGTAAAAAGTGTACTTTATCTCGGAAACTAATTGTCTTATATAGATATATTAATTTATTGAAAAATGGAGCAAAGACTAGCGTTTATTATGCTAGTCTTTGCTCCATTTATATATTAAATTGCAAAAAATTGATCGAAATGATCAGTAGTTAAAATATGGCCGATATAGAAACTACCAAAGTCGCCATAGCGAGCAGTCGTTTCATCAAAACGCATTTCATAAACAATTTTCTTGAATTGTAGAACATCATCTGAGAATAATGTGACGCCCCATTCAAAATCATCAAAACCTACTGAACCAGTAATGAATTGTTTAATTTTACCAGCGAATTTGCGTCCAATCATGCCATGGTTATACATTAATTTTTTACGATCTTCCATTGGTAACATATACCAGTTATATGTTTCATTACGACGTTTATCCATTGGATAGAAACAAATATATTCTGTTCTAGGCAATTCTGGATATAATCTTGCTTTAATATGTGGATTTTCATAAGGATCTTCGTCTGATTTACCGGCTAAATAGTTACCTAACTCAATCACAGATACATATGAATAAGTTTGAATGAAGAAATCAGCAATTCTTAATTTATTTAATTCATTTTCAATTTCATTCAATTCTTTCATTTCTGGACGTAAATACCATAATAAAATATCTGCTTTTTGACCTGTAATATTATATAAAGCATAATCTCCAGCTTGTTTTTCTCTGGCAGTGGCTTTATTTTTGATAAATACTTTAAATTCATTAATCATTGCTTCGCGCTCATCTTCTGGCACCAATCTAAACGTTGCCCAATCGACAGCGTAAAATAAATGAAGGCTATACCAACCATCTAATGTTTCAGCTGCTTCACTCATATCTATCGCTCCTTTAACTATATTTTCTATCAATACAGATTAAATTTTATCATAAAGAGAATTGTCACACATACTTAAAAGATTACAAATTAATGAAATAGAAATATTAAAAGAAATAAAGTATAATTAAGGTGAAAATACTATTATTTAAAAAATTTGAGGAGGGCATTATGTCTAGTTTATTAGATGTATTACAAGAAAAACTTTCAGGAAAAAACGTTAGAATTGTATTACCGGAAGGTGAAGATGAACGAGTATTAACAGCGGCTACAAAGTTACAAGCAACTGACTATGTTACACCTTTAGTATTAGGTAATGAAGAAAAAGTAAATACTTTAGCTCAAGATAAAGGATTAGATATCTCTAATATTCAAATTATCGATCCTTCTAAAAGTGATTTGAAATCTGAATTAGTCAAATCTTTCGTAGAACGTCGTAAAGGTAAAGCTACTGAAGAACAAGCTCAAGAATTATTAAACAATGTTAACTATTTTGGAACAATGTTAGTATACGCTGGTCATGCTGATGGATTAGTAAGTGGTGCTGCACATTCAACTGGAGATACTGTCCGTCCTGCCTTACAAATTATTAAAACAAAACCTGGCGTATCTAGAACATCTGGTATCTTCTTTATGATTAAAGAAGATAAACAATATATATTTGGTGATTGTGCTATCAATCCAACATTAGAATCTTCTGATTTAGCAGAAATTGCCGTAGAAAGTGCAAAATCAGCAAAAAGTTTTGGTATGGATCCACGTGTTGCTATGTTAAGTTTCTCAACTAAAGGTTCAGCTAAATCAGATGATGTAGAAAAAGTCGCTAACGCAGTAAAATTAGCACAAGAAAAAGTGGAATCTGAAGGTTTAGATAATGTAGTGGTTGATGGAGAATTTCAATTTGATGCTGCGATTGTACCTGCAGTTGCAGAGAAAAAAGCACCTGGAGCAAAAATTCAAGGTGACGCAAATGTATTTGTATTCCCAAGTTTAGAAGCAGGTAATATTGGCTACAAAATTGCACAACGTTTAGGTGGATTTGAAGCGATTGGTCCAGTTTTACAAGGTCTTAATTCACCTGTAAATGATTTATCTCGTGGTTGTTCTACTGAAGACGTTTATAACTTATCAATTATTACTGCTGCTCAAACATTACAATAATGGATTTAGCGAGTAAGTATTTTAATGACATTCATTGGCGCTATATAGACCATTCTTCAGGTTTAGCGCCAATGCAGTCATTTGCATTTGATGACACGTTTTCAGAAAGTGTAGGAAAAGATATATCTTGTAACGTTGTAAGAACATGGATTCACCAACACACTGTCATTTTAGGTATACATGATTCACGTTTGCCATTTTTAAAAGACGGTATTCAATACTTAACTGACGAGATCGGTTATAATGCAATCGTTAGAAATTCTGGTGGTCTTGGGGTTGTATTAGACCAAGGTGTTTTAAATATTTCGCTTATTTTTAAAGGACAAACTGAGACAACCATTGATGAAGCATTCACAGTGATGTATTTACTTATTTGTAAAATGTTCGAAAATGAAAATGTAGATATAGATACTAAAGAAATAGAACATTCATATTGTCCTGGAAGATTTGATCTAAGTATTGATGGAAAAAAATTTGCTGGTATTTCACAACGACGGGTACGTGGAGGTATTGCAGTTCAAATTTATTTATGTGTTGAAGGCTCTGGTGAAGAAAGAGCTGAAATGATGCATGAATTTTATCAACGTGCCTTGAAAGGTGAAGTTACAAAATTTAAATATCCGGATATTAAACCAGAATGTATGGCATCTTTGGAGACATTACTTCATCGAGACATTAAAGTTCAAGATGTGATGTTCCAATTACTTTATGCGATTAAAGACTTAGGTGGTCAGCTAAATATGGATCCAATTACAGAGGATGAGTGGCAACGTTATGAAGGATATTTCGATAAAATGATTGAACGTAATGAGAAAATGAATCGTTCCTTAGATTAAAATAAGATAAAAGGGAGTAAGAAAAATTCTAAGTGAATTTTAGCTTACTCCCTTTTTAGCATGCAATCATACAACTAAAGTATATATTTACCTTCAAAAATATAAAAATTGCTACATTCTTATTATTTTTTATAGTAATATAGATGAGGTGGATTCATTTAAGAACGATAATTTAACCATAATTATGTTGATTATAACATTTTTTAGGATATAAATATTTCAAAGTTTTGAACTATTTTTGACAAAGTTTTATACTATTTATTGATGTATTAACACAAATGCAAGATTTGAAGTAAATGAGTATAAACATATGTGTGACATGACATGTACAAATGTATAAATATGTTCAATTTTAAAACAACATTAATGAATGTTGAAATCATTTTAGAAAGAATATTAAAGGTGAGAGATCATGGTACGACGTGGCTATGGAGAATCTAACGGAAAAATTATATTGATTGGTGAGCATGCTGTAACTTTTGGCCAGCCAGCAATCGCCATTCCATTTACTTCAGGAAAAGTAAAAGTGCTTATTGAAAGCTTAGAAAAAGGTAATTATTCAGCAATTCAGAGTGATGTTTATGATGGTCCTTTATACGATGCACCTGATCATTTGAAATCACTTATTACACACTTCGTAGAAAGCAAACATGTTGAAGAACCATTGTTGATTAAAATTCAAGCTAATTTACCACCTTCTCGAGGTTTAGGTTCGAGTGCAGCAGTAGCAGTAGCTTTTATAAGAGCAAGTTATGATTATTTAGAATTGCCGCTATCTGATAAAGAATTACTAGAAAATGCAGACTGGGCTGAACGCATTGCTCATGGTAAACCAAGTGGTATTGATACAAAAACGATTGTAACGAATCAACCCGTTTGGTATCAAAAAGGAGAAGTTGAAATTTTAAAGTCTCTTGATTTAGATGGCTATATGGTTGTTATTGATACAGGAGTTAAAGGCTCTACAAAACAAGCAGTTGAAGATGTACATCGTTTATGTGATAACGATGAGTCATATATGAATGTCATTGAACATATTGGCTCTCTTGTTTATTTAGCTAGTGATGCAATTAACCATCATAGCTTTGATCAACTTGCTAATATATTTAATCAATGTCAAGACGATTTAAGAACATTGACAGTCAGTCACGATAAAATCGAAACTTTACTCGAAATTGGAAGACAACATGGTGCAGTAGCTGGTAAATTAACTGGTGGTGGACGAGGTGGTAGCATGTTAATTCTAACTAAAGAAGAAGTGACTGCTAAAACTATTGTTGCAGCAGCCGAAAAAGCTGGAGCGCAACATACTTGGATTGAAAAGTTAGGAGGATAAATCTTTGAAAAAAAGTGGTAAAGCACGCGCCCATACGAATATTGCTCTAATAAAATATTGGGGAAAAGCAGATGAAAATCTAATTATTCCTATGAATAATAGTTTATCAGTGACATTAGAGCGTTTCTATACAGAAACACGTGTAACGTTTGATGATTCATTAACAGAAGATCAACTTATTTTAAATAAAGAAGCTGTTAATGCTAAAGAAAGTGCTAAAATTCAACGTTATATGGATATGATTCGAAAAGAAGCTGATATTTCAACGTATGCACTAATAGAAAGTGATAATTTTGTGCCTACTGCTGCTGGTTTAGCTTCTTCAGCTAGTGCATATGCAGCTTTAGCTGGTGCTTGCAATGAAGCGCTTGATTTAAACCTATCAGATAAAGATTTATCTCGCCTTGCTCGTCGTGGTTCTGGATCAGCATCAAGAAGTATTTATGGTGGTTTTGCTGAATGGGAAAAAGGTTATGATGATAAAACGTCTTACGCCCATCAAATTGAGTCAGATGGCTTCGAGAATGACTTAGCTATGATTTTTGTAGTTATTAACAATAAATCAAAGAAAGTATCAAGTCGTTCAGGTATGTCTTTAACTCGTGATACCTCACGTTTTTATCAATACTGGTTAGATCATGTAGAGGAAGATTTAAAAGTCACAAAACAAGCGATTGCCCAAAAAGATTTTAAACGAATGGGTGAAGTGATTGAGGCAAACGGTTTGAGAATGCACGCAACAAATTTAGGTGCACAGCCACCATTTACATATCTTGTGCCGGAAAGCTACGAAGCTATGAGAATTGTACATGAATGTAGAGAAGCAGGATTACCTTGTTATTTTACTATGGATGCAGGACCAAATGTAAAAGTTCTAATAGAAAAGAAACATCAACAAGCGATTGTGAATCAATTTTTAGAAGTATTTAATAAAGATCAAATTATAACAAGTGATATTACACACGCAGGAGTCGAAATAATTAAGTAGGGAAGAGATATAATGATTCAGGCAAAAGCGCCAGGAAAACTGTATATAGCGGGCGAATATGCTGTAACCGAGCCGGGATATAAATCAGTGTTAATTGCAGTAGATCGTTTTGTCACGGCTGCTATTGAAGCTTCAAATGAAATCACAGGTACGATTCATTCTAAAACATTACACTATAAACCTGTCACATTTAATCGTAATGAAGATAAAATAGAAATATCAGATGTACATGCAGCCAATCAACTCAAATATGTAGTTACTGCTATTGAAGTGTTTGAGCAGTATGCGAAAAGTTGTAATATAAAATTAAAACATTTTCATCTTACTATTGATAGTAATCTTGCAGATGCATCAGGACAAAAGTATGGTTTAGGTTCTAGTGCTGCAGTTTTAGTATCTGTGATTAAGGTTCTAAATGAATTTTATGAAATGGAGTTATCCAATCTTTATATTTATAAGCTTGCGGTTATTTCAAATATGAGATTACAAAGTTTAAGTTCATGCGGAGATATTGCTGTTAGTGTTTATAGTGGATGGCTTGCCTATAGTACGTTTGATCACGAATGGGTAAAACAACAAATGAAAGAAACCTCTGTAGATGAAGTATTAGAAAAAAACTGGCCAGGTCTTCATATAGAACCTTTACAAGCGCCTGAAAATATGGAAGTTCTCATAGGATGGACCGGTTCTCCTGCTTCGTCACCTCACTTAGTAAGCGAAGTCAAGCGTTTAAAATCTGACCCTATTTTTTATGGTAAGTTTCTTGATCAATCAAATACGTGTGTGGAAAATTTAATCTATGCTTTTAAAACGAATAATATAAAAGGTGTACAAAAAATGATTCGTCAAAATCGTAGTATTATTCAGCAAATGGATAAAGAGGCTACGGTTGATATTGAAACAAAAAAATTAAAATTATTATGTGATATTGGTGAACGTTTTGGTGGTGCAGCAAAAACTTCTGGAGCTGGTGGAGGAGATTGTGGCATTACAATTATCGATAATAGAGTTGATAAGCACTCTATTTATGAAGTATGGGAAAAAGAGGGAATTAAACCTTTGAAATTTAAAATATATCACGGACAATAAGACTACTATTATGATGAAGCGAGACATTTTATTAAGAAAATATATGTCTTGCTTTTTATTTATAGCAAATCTTTTTTAGTGCTTGAATTTTTAATTAAAAAGAGTAAAATAATTAGAGTTGTAATAAATGAATGGAAGTCAATATGAGAGAAAATAATGTAAAGGTGGGTAGCGAAGTGAAGAATAAATTTTTGATTTGTGACGAATGTCAGGCAGTTAACTTAAAATCATTAAAGAAAAAATTAGAAAAATTAGATCCTGATGCTGAAATTGAAATAGGCTGTCAGTCATACTGTGGTCCAGGTCGTCGTAAGACATTTGCTTTTGTTAATAATCGCCCACTTGCTGCATTGACTGAAGATGAACTTATGGAAAAAGTGACTGCACAATTAAAAAAACCACGTGATCCTGAAGAAGAAGAACGTTTGAGAAAACGTAATGAAGAACGTAAGCGTCGTAAAGAAGAACAAGATAGAAAATTAAAAGAAAAATTAGCAAAGCGTAAAGCAAATAAATAATAAATATCGATGATAAAGAAGCTCGTAAACTCATTTAAAAATGGGTTTACGAGCTTTTTTATTAAATATTAAATAAGTCATTAAATGATTCAGCTATTGTTGGATGAGTATAAATATTATCGCGTAATACTTGATAAGGAATATGTTGATCGATAGCAAGTTTAATTAAATTAATAATTTCTTCAGAACCTTTACCATATAAAGTAGCACCTAATATTTCATTATTATCTTTATTGATTACAACTTTGAAAAGACCGCGACCATCGTTATTAATTTTGTGTTTTGGTAAAGTATTAATAAATAAAGTGTTTTCAACGTAATTATAATTTAATTTTTGTGCTTCTAAAGCGGTCATACCAACACGAGAAAGCGGTGGATCGATAAATACTGTATAAGGGATAGTACCACGATTTTCAGTGTGTCGTGAACGGTCACCGAATAATTCAGATTTCAAAATTCTAAAGTCATCTAAAGAAATATAAGTGAATTGTAATCCACCTTTTACATCTCCAGCAGCATAAATATGTGATACAGAGGTTTGTAGATGGTTGTTTACTTTTATTTCTCCGTGAGTGCCTAACTCAATATCTGTATTGTCTAAAGCTAAATCTGTATTTGGTACACGTCCTGTAGCAAGTAAGATTGCATCACCAGTAAAGTTTCCTTGTGAGGTTTCAACTGTTGTCAAATCACCTTCATTTTTTAATGCTTTTGTTTCAACATTAGTAATTAAACGTACGCCTTTATCTTTAAAATCATTAATCATGTGTGTGACTATTTCTTGATCTTCTCTGGCCATAAATTGTTTATTATATTCTAGTACAGTTACGTTTGTACCAAAGCTTTGAAACATTGAGGCAAATTCTAATGCAATATATCCTCCACCAATAATCACTAATTCTTTAGGTTGATAAGAAATATTTAATAGTCCTTTTGAATCATATACATTTTGTGCTGAGTCTATACCTTCAATATTTGGAATATTAGATTTTGCACCTGTATTAATTAAAATTTTATCTGCTGTCAGTGTTTGAACTAACTTACCATTTTCATCAATTAATTCTACTTCTGTATTAGATTTAAATTGTGCTTTAAAGTTTAACAAGGTAATATTTTCATCATTTTCTAAGTTTAAATAGTTTTTTTGATTTAATGCTTTGACTACTTCTTTTTTTCTTGAAAAGGCAGTTGAAAAATCGACATGTTTAATACCATCATTAACAAGCACTTTAGATGGAATACAGCCATGGTTTATGCATGTACCGCCATAGCTTTCTGTAAACTGTTCAATTAAAGCAACCTGTTGTCCTTGTGATGATGCATATTTGGCAAGTGTTTTTCCGGCTTTACCAAAACCAATAACGATTAAATTATAATGTGTCATATGTTGTATCCTCCTGAAGTGTATCATTAATTACATCATTAATTGTGAGGGTATCATAAAAATTTAAAATAACACGATGTTCCTTTTGATTATAGTGTGACATGGTCTTTGCTATGTTTCTTGATATTTCACAATCGCTCTGCTCATGACCTGTGAAAATACGCTGTTGGCTATCTTTTTCAAGCACAAATATACGATATAGTACTGATAGTTTAATGCTAGCAGTTGAATGATTTGCACTATATCCACCATTTTTACCACGGGAAGTATTAATAAACTGGTATTGATTTAAAACAGTAGTCACTCTACGTAATTGAACTGGATTGAGGCAAGTTAATTTTGCTAAAGATTGACTACTGAATTGTTGGTTGTCGTGCTTTACTAAAAAACTAAGTACGTGAACGGCAATGTTAAATTCTAAATTCAAATGATGCACCTCCTAAATGTAACTTTATTAGTTACATTTAAATATAAAATAAAACATATGTCAAATTTAATGTTTTAAACACTACTGAATGAATTTATCATTACTAATCGGGTAAACTATAAATAGAAACTACATTTTTAAGGAGTGGTGAATATCATGGCAGAATTTGTACAATTAGGAAAATCTGATGTTCATGTATTTCCAGTTGCATTAGGTGCAAATGCAGTCGGAGGACATAATTTATATCCCAATTTAGATGAAGAGCAAGGAAAAGATGTCGTTAGAAAAGCTATTGATAATGGTATTACTTTAATTGATACTGCGTTTATTTATGGACCTAAACGCTCAGAAGAACTTGTAGGAGAAGTTGTAAAGGAATATCCTCGTGAAAAAGTTCAAATTGCAACTAAAGGATCACATGTTATTAAAGATAATGGCGATGTTGTTCAAAATAACCAACCTGATTATTTAAAACAACAAGTTGAAGAGAGCTTAGAACGCTTGCAAGTGGATTATATTGACTTGTATTACATTCATTTTCCTGATGAGTATACACCAAAAGATGAAGCTGTGGCAGCATTACAAGAACTTAAAAAAGAAGGAAAAATTAAAGCAATAGGTGTTTCAAACTTTACGTTAGATCAACTTAAAGAGGCGAATAAAGACGGATATGTGGATGTTGTTCAATTAGAATATAATTTACTACATCGTGAAAATGAAGAAGTAATGAAATACGCAGCTGAAAATGATATTACTTTTGTACCATATTTCCCATTAGCTTCTGGCATTTTAGCTGGTAAGTATGAAGAAAATCAAACTTTCGATGATCATCGTGCAACTCGTCGTGATTTCCAACCAGAAGTGTTCAATGATAACGTACGTCGAGTAAAAGAATTATCAAGTATTGCTGAAACTCATAATACAAGTATTGCTAATATTGTATTAGCATTCTACTTAACACGTCCATCACTTGATGTTGTTATTCCTGGTGCGAAACGTGCTGATCAAGTTGTAGAAAACATTGAAGCAGCAAATATTGAACTGACTGAAGAAGAAATTAAGAAAATAGATGATTTATTCCCAGTTGAATAAAGTACGTTAAATAAAAGTAATAATGGCTCCTACACCGTTTATATAGGTGTAGGAGTTTTTATTATAAATAAAAGTAAAAAGATGGGGTACATAATAAGTAAATAGAAAAAACACATTAATAATATAAATTAAAAAAGAGGTAAGATACATGATTACTGTATTATTTGGTGGAAGTCGTCCACAAGGAAATACTGCTCAATTAACACAATATGCTCTAGAAGGAAAACAATATAATTGGATTGATTTAACACAATATCATTTTAAACCTGTAAGAGATTATAGACATGAATCAAAGCAAATTGAGTCATACATAGATGATTATCAATTGATTATTGACCAAGTGCTTGAAAGTGATACAGTTATTTTTGCATCACCTGTGTATTGGTATAGTGTGTCAGCATCTGTAAAAGCATTTATCGATCATTGGTCAGAATCATTAATCGATCCTAAATATCAGGATTTTAAAACTAAAATGTCTAACATTGATTTTAGATTAATCTTAGTTGGGGGAGATTGTCCGAAAGTAAAAGCGAAACCTTGCATTAAACAGTTAGAATATAGTTTAGATTTTCTCGGAGCAAACCTAAATGGTTATATTATTGGTACAGCAGAAAGACCTGGAGATGTTATGAAAGATGTATATGCTCTAGAAAGAGCACAGGAATGGAATGCAGTACTGTCTTAATAAGATGCATCTTAAAGTTGAGTGAAAGCGTTTATTAATATACTATGATATAATTTTGTTATTAAATTACAATAAAATGTCAGGAGAATGAAGCATGTATACAGTTAGAAAAGCGACAACTAATGACGTTATAGCAATAAGAGATGTAGCTACAAAAGCTTGGTATAATACGTATTTAAATATTTATGCAGTATCAACAATTAATGAATTATTAGCAGCTTCGTATAATGAACACCATTTAAAAAAGCGATTAGAAGATCAACTTTTTTTAGTTGTTGAAGAAAATAATGAAATTGTAGGATTTGCTAACTTTATCTATGGTAAAGAATTATACTTAGCCGCACATTATGTTCACCCAGGTGTACAACATAAAGGTTATGGAACAAGTTTACTTGAAGAAGGATTACATGAATTTGAAAATGAATATGATACGGTCTTTTTAGAAGTTGATAATAAGAACAAAGAAGCTATTCATTATTATCAACATCATGGTTTTGAAATAGTTCGTTCATATCAACCAGAAATGTATGGTGAACAATTAGATTTAGCATTAATGAAGAAAGTATTATAAGAATTAATCAACTTAAATTCATATTACTACTGATGAAAGCAAGTATGAAAGAGGAGGATGAACTTGACACAATCATCTTATGTAACTAAAAAATTAGCTGAAGAAAAAGTATTTAAAGATCCAATTCATAAGTATGTTCATGTTAAAGATCAACTAATATGGGATTTAATTAAAACTAAAGAATTTCAGCGCTTGCGTCGTATTAAGCAATTAGGTACATTATACCTTGCCTTTCATACTGCAGAACACAGTCGTTTTGGACACTCTTTAGGAGTCTATGAAATTGTAAGACGTATGATTGATGAATCATTTGTTGGGCGTGAAGCATGGAATAATAAAGATCGCCCCCTTGCTTTATGTGCAGCTTTATTACATGATTTGGGTCATGGGCCGTTTTCACATAGTTTTGAGAAGATATTTAATACGGATCACGAAGCGTTTACCCAAGAAATTATTACTGGAAACACTGAGGTTAACGAAGTATTAAGTAGAGTGTCTGAGACCTTTCCTCAGGAAGTAGCCGATGTTATTAATAAAACGCATAAAAATAAATTAGTCATTTCCATGATTTCATCTCAAATTGATGCTGATCGTATGGACTATTTGCAACGTGATGCTTATTTCACCGGTGTATCATATGGTACATTTGATATGGAGCGTATACTTCGATTAATGAGACCATCAAAAGATGAAGTACTTATTAAAGAAAGTGGTATGCATGCTGTAGAAAATTTTATTATGAGTCGTTACCAAATGTATTGGCAAATCTATTTTCATCCCGTAAGTCGTGGTGGAGAAGTACTATTAAATAATTGTCTTAAGAGAGTCAAACAGCTTTATAAAGAAGATTATCAATTTAAAATGTATCCAAAAGAATTTATTCCATTTTTTGAAGGCACAATTACAATTGATCAGTATGTAGAATTAGATGAAGTAACTGTATTATTTTATTTGAAGAAATGGATACATGAAGAAGATGAGATCTTAAGTGATTTAGCGCGTCGATTTATTAATCGTGATCTCTTTAAGTATATTCCATTTGATGGTTCGATTATTACAATTACTGAATTACAGGATTTATTTATTGAAGGTGGCATTGATCCGGAATATTATTTTGTTAGTGAAGCTTTTTCGGATTTACCATATGATTATGATCGACCTGGTTCTAATCGACAACCTATCCATTTGTTAAGACGAAATGGTAGTATTAAAGAAATTAGTAGCCAATCGTTAGTCATTTCAAGTATTACTGGGATTAATCGAGAAGACTATAAATTATACTATCCTAAAGAAATGATTCTTAATATTAAAGATCCAGAAGTGAAAGGTTCAATTATTAATTTATTGAATGAATTAAATTAAATATTTGTTGATAATATACGCTATGATTTAATGGCAAGTGTGAAAAGGTAAAGAAGTATTGGAGGAATCATCGTGGCAGAAAATAAAGGGTTTAAATTTAATATTATAAAAAATGATCCTCTAGATGGTCATAAAGGTACAAATATAGGAGCAATTAGTTTAGATAATATTGCACCTGTATTTATCGATGTTGCAAATAAAGAAGCATTTGTTGATATCGGCGGTATGCATGCACGTGCGGAAGTAGAAAAAGGCGTAAAGTGGATTACTGATAAAGAATCAGTGGAAGGTCCAGAAGCTAAGGAATATTGGTTATGTTGGGTAACTACTGAACGTGGTGAAAATGGTCCTTATTACGCGGGCGTCACTGCATGTTATTTACTTGTAAATAAAAGTATTCGTCGAGGTTATAAGAGTATGCCAGAACATGTCAATATGATGGATAAGTCTATGAAACATCAATTTATTATTGAACAAATTGGTGAAGAAAATAAAAAAGTATTAAAAGATTTTTTAATATCCCATAATGAAACGATGTGGAATAACTCAAACGAAACGTTATTCAAGGCATTTGATTAGAAAAAACTCGAGACACTCAGCAGTGCATATTCAATGACTGAGTATCTCGAGTTTTTATTTTTTTAAAGTATCTCCAACATTATAAAACTGATAAACTGATTTCATTACATGATGATAAATCTGTTGAAAAGATTGTTCAGTTTGTTTACTAATAACTCTTAAATCTTCATATTCAGGTTTTATTTTAAAAATTTTTCCATTTTTTAAAGAAAGTTTAATTGAAACATTTCCATATGGCGTTTGAATATCACGAAATGTTCTATCTAAAATTCGACGATTCACTTTATAACTACGTACGCCAAGTGATGAGGTATGTTTTAATATCAACTCTTCAATACGTAATTTATCTTCAACTTTACAAATAATAGTTAACTGAGTAGCTGGTCGATTCTTTTTCATAATAATAGGAGAATAGTATATGTCTAATACATCGTTTTGTAATGCAGTATCCATAAAATGGCCTAACGTTTCTGGTGTCATATCATCCATTTGACATTCTAACACTTGTACTTGATCATAACTTGTCTCATTATTTGTAAATTGAATCGCTCTAATTACATTTGGAAAATCAAAATTTTTAGTCCCTGCGCCGTATCCGATATGATGTATTGTAGCAGCTGGAAAAGGGCCGAATTCTGTCACTAAACTTTTAGCAATTGCTGCACCTGTCGGTGTAGTCAGTTCGCTGTGAACGTCAAAGTTTGTTAATGGTATACCTTTTAAAATTTCTGCTGTGGCAGGTGCCGGTACTGGATATATACCATGAGCTATTTTAATTTTCCCATTTCCAGTAGGAATGGGTGAACAGTACAAATGATCGATATTAAGTAATTCTAAAGCGATACACCCTCCAACGATGTCAATGATAGAATCCATGGCACCGACTTCATGAAAATGAACGTCTTTAATAGACATGCCATGAATTTTTGCCTCTGCATGACCAATCATTTCAAAAATAGACTTACTTCTCATTTTTACTCTGTCATCTAAATCACTTTCATCAATCATTTTAAATATATCAGATGCTGTTCGATGGTGATGTGACTCATGAAAATCAATGGATAAAGTCATTGCATGAATACCTTGTTTCATTTCTTTTTTAAAATTTAACTTAAAATTATCAATAGGTAATTTTTTAAGTTCATGTTCTATTTCGTTTGGTGAAGCACCTAAGTCTACCAACGCAGATAGGAGCATGTCTCCAGCAATACCTGCATGACAATCTAAGTATAATGCATTACTCATATATTTCTCTCATCCTCATTTTTTTCTAACATATTCATAATCATTGCGGCATTGTACCCTGCGCCAAATCCATTATCAATATTTAAGACACTGGTACCTGGTGCACAGCTATTTACCATAGATAAAAGAGTAGTGACACCATTAAAGTTAGCGCCATAACCTACACTGGTAGGAACAGCGTAAACGGGATGGTCTACGAGTCCGCCTACCACGCTTGCAAGTGCACCTTCCATTCCAGCAATGACTATACTTACTTTACCTTGTCGAATTTCATGAATATGTTCAAACAAACGATGTATCCCCGAAACACCAACATCATAGTAACGTTTCACATTAATGCCCATAAGTTCCGCAGTAATAGCTGCTTCTTCAGAAACCGGTAAGTCTGAAGTTCCGGCACAAAGCACAGAAATATAATGTTTTGATTTTTGAACCGATGCAATCGGAGTACAAACAATGCGAGCTTCAGGATGATATTCTAAATGCGGATGTTTTTCTAATACATAATTTGCTTTTTCTTCATTAATTCGTGTAACAAGAATTACATGGTGATGACGAGATAAACTAGTTATAATAGTATCAATTTGTTCTTTTGTTTTACCTTGTCCAAAGATAACTTCTGGAAAACCTTGACGCTTTGCTCTATGTAAATCAATTTTAGCAAAGCCCAATTCGTCGTAATGACTAAGTTGGGCTTTAGCTTCATCAATTGATATTTGGTTTGATTTTACACCTTCGAGCAGATTTTCAATAAAATGTTGATTATTACTCATAAGTGTACGTCCTTATACTAATTTAGTATTTTTTGTATCAATGACTTCGTTCATACTACCTGTGCGGTAACCTTCTAAGTCTACAGTTACATAATCAAAACCTAATTCTTTTAAACGTAACGTAATATTATCTTTATTTTTAATTACTGTAGCTAAATCTTCTTCTGAAACTTCAATACGTGCAATATTTTGGTGATAACGTACACGAACATTGTTGACACCTAAGTTTAAGATATGTTTTTCAGCTTCGTTTACTTTATTTACTTTAGTGAAACTTAATGCTTCGCCATAAGGGATTCGAGAAGCTAAGCTACACAATGCTGGTTTATTCCAAACAGGTAAATCATATTTTTTACTAAGTTCACGAACTTCAGTTTTATATAATTTAGCTTCTTGAAGTACACTACGTACCTTGAATTCATCTCTTGCTTTTAAACCAGGACGGAAATCTTCTAAATCATCCATAATCATACCATCTAATACATAGTTGAAACCAAGTGTCTCTTTAATGTCTGTTAATTTGCTATACATTAATCGTTTACTATAGTACCAACTTTCAGGTGTATTTCTAACAATATTTTCATCTTGTAATTCCGCCATTTCAGTTTCTACAACGTCAATACCTAGTTCATGCCCCAATTCAATAGCTTTATTAAATTCTTCATTTCTGAAAAGTTCTGATTTTACAACGACGGGTTTAACATTTTCTTTACCTAATACATTGATGGCTTTTTTTAATACTAAACTACTATCTACGCCACCAGAAAATGCAATAACAACACTTTCCATTTCTTTTAATAATGTATCTAAAGTATTTTCTTTATTTAATAATTCAGTCATATTTATCAATCCTTTCAATTAGTCTTCATCTTCTACATAAGGAATTGTCAAGGGTCCTTGTGGCATTACACCAATACTCAATTTACGACCATACTGTTCTTCTAAATCAGCAATTGTTTTTTCAATATTTGAAGTAGGATTTAACATTGAATCTTTTAATTGTTGGTCAGTAAGTTCTGAGTAAACATACACATTTGCGAAGGTTTGAATGCTTGCCTGTTTTTGTACTTGCCATTGGTCAACCTCTGAAAAGTTTGGATCATGAATTAAATCTAAGATACCTTGCGGTGTATCAGCCATTTTGAAAATTTCAGCAAATTTACCATGGTCTGGAAAACCATCTGCACATTCTGAAACCATAATAATATTCCCATCTTTTTTAACAACTTTACTTGCCGCACTCATACCTTTAACGGTTTGATATAAATTTTGATCGAGTGGATAACCAGAATTTGAAGCAATGACAACATCAAAGCGATCATCACATTTAAACATGGCATGTTCTTTAACATATGCACACCCTTCTTTATGAGCTTCAAATACATCACCACCAAAAGCTGCAGTGATTTGTTTATCTTTATTTAAAGCGACATTTAACATAAAGTTTGGTTTACACATTTTATTAACTTCACGTGCCATATCTTGAACAGGATTATCTTCTAGGTTTCCCCAAGTCGATCTTGGATCACCAATCATTTTTGCATTATGAAATGTTTGAATGGTTTCAAGACCAGCGATGCCAGGCATGATTCCTTTAGGTCCACCAGAAAAACCTGCAAAGAAGTGAGGTTCGATAAAGCCAGTAACAATTTTAAAATCAGATGCTACATAGTCTTTATTTAAGTAAGCATTGCAACCATATTTACTGTGTCCAACTTTAGTAAGATTTTCTTTTTCATTGCAGTGATTCTGAACGATTTTAACAGAATCAACGATATCTTCTCCTAACATTTGAATTAATTCATCACGTGTTTGATCACGATGTGTTCCTGTGCCATTAATAATGACGAAATTTTCACGAGGAACGTGATTTAATTCTTCAATGAGTAGGGGGACCAGTATATGGTTAGGTGTTGGACGTGTAATATCGCTTATGACTATTGAAACAATATCATCCTTATTTACTAATTCTTTTAATGGCTTTGAGCCAGTAGGATGTCTTAAGACATTTTGAATTGCTGAAGTATAATCTTCAAGGGCCTCGATATTTTGTGGTTCTATGACTGTACTATCATCCGGCACTTCGACTTCAACTTCGGATTTCCCATATAAAACATGTGTTTTCACAGTTTTCCCCTCCAATAAGTCATGATGATAAATAGTAAATTATATGTTTATTACAATTAAAAGTATAGCATATTTAATGCTCGTTTTTTAATTAAAGGAAATTAATAGAAATATAAGTAATTAAATAATTAATCATAAAAAGTAAAATATTTCCATTTTTGTAAGCATTTACATATAATGAAGTTAGGTTGTAATTATATTGAATAAGGAGTGATTTGCCATGAAAGCAGCAGTAGTAACGCATAATCATAAAGTAAATGTGGAAAACAAAGAATTACGTAACTTAGAACCAGGTGAGGCTTTAGTTCAAACAGAGTATTGTGGTGTATGTCACACAGATTTACACATTAAAAATGCAGATTTCGGAGATGTAACAGGTCGAACTTTAGGACATGAGGGTATTGGACGTGTAATCAAAATAGCAGATGATGTGACATCTTTAAAAGTAGGTGATCGCGTTTCTATTGCTTGGTTATTTGAAAGCTGTGGTCATTGTGAATATTGCACAACAGGCCGTGAAACTTTATGTCGTAATGTGAAAAATGCAGGTTATACAGTTGATGGTGCGATGGCGGAACAAGTAATTGTTACAGCAGACTATGCAGTTAAAGTACCTGAAACTTTAGATCCAGCAGCAGCGTCTTCAATTACATGTGCAGGCGTAACCACATATAAAGCAGTTAAAGTAAGTCAAATTCAACCAGGTCAATGGATTGGGATATTCGGTATTGGTGGTTTAGGTAACTTAGCATTACAATATGCGAAAAATGTATTCAACGCTAAAGTGGTTGCTTTTGATATTAGTGACGATAAATTAAATTTTGCGAAAGAACTAGGTGCAGATGCAGTTGTTAACACAAAAAATCAAGATGCTGTTGAAGAAGTTAATAAATTAACTGATGAAAAAGGACTTGATGCAACAGTAATTACAGCTGTAGCTAAAACGCCATTTAATCAAGCAGTAGATGTTGTTAAAGCTGGCGCGCGTGTTGTAGCGGTTGGTTTACCTGTTGAAAAAATGGATTTAGAAATTCCTCGTTTAGTTCTCGATGGTATCGAAGTGGTAGGTTCTTTAGTGGGAACACGACAAGACTTAAAAGAAGCATTTCAATTTGCTGCTGAAGGTAAGGTTATACCTAAAGTTCAAACACGTGAATTAGAAGAAATAAATGATATTTTTGAAGAAATGGAAAAAGGAACTATTACAGGTCGAATGGTAATTAAATTCTAATATATTAATAAAAAATATATAAAGGTTTTATTTCATAGATGCGGAGAAGATAGTGAAGCAAAAGTATTTATTTCTGGGAAATAAGGTACAGTTAATCTAATTTAGTTATTAAGAAATGTTATTTAATGATATAATTATTTAAAAGATTATATCTAATTTATGGAGTAAAGAGGACAACAAATGAAAAATATCTTATTATTTGTATCATCAATCGGTTTCGGCATCATTTTCTTCTATAAATATAGAACACTTTTAGAAAAGTATCATTATGATATTGTTGAACTTGAATCAAAAGCAGACATATTAGAAAGAAAAAAGTAATACCATGATACTAATGGTGACATTCAAAACATAATAGCTTGGAAAAATAGAGTCTGAGACTTAAAAAATAAGCGTCTTAGACTCTTTTTCATTACATAGAAGTAGATAATTAAATTAAAAACACAGGATATCAAGATTTTTTAATTGTAGCAGGGCCCCAACACAAAGACTTTCAAAGAGAAAGTCAACGGGTAACGTAAGTTGGGGAAAGGACTTAAATGGGACAATGAACGCAAAATGACTTTTGTTTTACTGACGTTGTTATGATAACTATTTAACTAATGTTGATAGAATTTTGTTAACTTCAAGCACTATAGGATTTATGCTATAATGTGGTGTAATATTTTAAAGATTAAGGTGAGTCACACGTTGGATAAGAATATACACATTCAAACGAAACAAGTCTTAAAACAAAATGGAGAAAAACAAACATTTGAGTTTTCTTCTCAAGGATCATGGCAACAAAAACATGCCGATTATATTCGATATCAAGAACAAATTGAAAGTGCAATTGTTAATGTAACAATTAAAATTGAAGACAATGGCGTGAAGTTGATACGTAAAGGTGATATCAATATGAACTTACACTTCGTTGAAGGTAAGGACACTACAACACTTTACACTATACCAGCAGGACGCATTCCATTAATAGTAAGAACTAAGAATATTTTACATTTTGTAAATGAAAATGGTGGGAAATTAAAAATACAATACGAATTACATCAAAATGACGAAAAAATGGGCTCATATCAATATGAAATTAAGTATAAGGAGATAGGCGAATGAATATTATTGAAAAAGTAAAGAAAACTTTAATACAAGAAATTGAAGCAAGTATAAAAAAAGCAAATCTAGCAGAAGATATTCCTGAAATTAAAGTTGAAATCCCTAAAGATACTAAAAATGGAGACTATTCTACTAATATTGCAATGGTCTTAACTAAAATTGCTAAACGTAATCCACGCGATATTGCTCAAGCTATTGTAGACAATTTAGATACAAGTAAAGCAAATGTAAAACAAGTAGATATCGCTGGGCCAGGATTTATCAATTTTTATTTAGATAATCAATATTTAACAGCTGTCATCTCAGAAGCAATTCAAAAAGGTGATAAATTTGGTTATGCAGAAGAACCAAAAAACAAAAAAATATTATTAGAATATGTATCAGCAAATCCAACTGGTGACTTACATATTGGACATGCTCGAAATGCTGCTGTAGGTGATTCACTAGCAAATATTTTAATTGCAGCAGGTTACGATGTAACACGTGAATATTATATTAATGATGCTGGTAATCAAATTACAAATTTAGCACGTTCAATTGAAACACGCTTCTTTGAGGCATTAGGGGATACAAGTCATGAAATGCCAGCTGATGGGTATAATGGTAAAGACATAGTCGAAATTGGTAAAGACTTAGCCAAAAAACATCCAGAAATGAAAGATTACTCTGATGAAGAACGCTTAAAAACATTTAGACAACTGGGTGTTGATTATGAAATGGATAAATTGAAAAAAGATTTATCAGATTTTAATGTTCATTTTGATAATTGGTTTAGTGAAACATCACTATACGAAAATGGTGCGATTGATAATACATTAGAAAAAATGCATGAGTTAGGCTATACGTATGAAGCAGATGGTGCCACTTGGTTACGTACGTCAGACTTTAAGGATGATAAAGATAGAGTACTAATCAAAAAAGATGGTAACTATACGTACTTTACACCTGATACAGCGTATCACTACAATAAAATTAATCGTGGCAATGATATTTTAATTGATTTAATGGGTGCAGATCATCATGGTTATATTAATCGTTTAAAAGCAAGTTTAGAAACATTTGGTGTAGATAGCGATCGTTTAGAAATTCAAATTATGCAAATGGTTCGTTTAATGCAAAATGGCGAAGAAGTTAAAATGAGTAAACGTACAGGTAATGCAATTACGTTACGTGAAATTATGGATGAAGTAGGCATTGATGCGGCGCGCTATTTCTTAACAATGCGTAGTCCTGATTCGCACTTTGATTTTGATTTGGAACTTGCAAAAGAGCAATCGCAAGATAATCCAATTTATTATGCACAATATGCACATGCACGTATTTGTTCAATTTTAAAACAAGCTAAAGAAAAAGGTATTGAAATAGACAAAAACGCTGATTTTAGTACCATTACAAATGAAAAAGCGATTGATTTGTTGAAGAAAGTAGCAGAGTTTGAGCCTACAATTGAAAGTGCTGCTGAAAGTCGTGCACCACATCGATTAACTAATTATATTCAAGACCTAGCTTCAGCATTCCATAAATTCTATAATGCTGAAAAGGTATTATCTGATGATATTGAAAAAACAAAAGCACATGTTGCTCTTATTGAAGCTGTTAAAATTACATTACACAATGCATTAGCATTAGTGGGTGTATCAGCACCAGAATCAATGTAATATAGATACTTTTAAGTTAAAAAGCACCTTTACGAATACTTATTTGTGAAGGTGTTTATTTTCTATAGAAAGGTAAAAAGATGTCAATGATGACTACAGAACAACTTTACAAAGCATTATTAAAACATATGGGGCCTCAAGGATGGTGGCCAGCAGATACACGTGAAGAGATGATATTAGGTGCTATATTAGTTCAAAATACAAACTGGAATAATGCTGCACTTTCTCTTAGACGGCTGAAAGAAGCAACCCATTTTGAACCGCAAAACATATTAAATCTGCCGATAGAAGAACTAAAAATATTAATCCGCTCTAGTGGTTTCTATAACAATAAATCAAAAGCAATTTCTACATTATTCAACTGGTTAAATCAATATCAGTTTGATTATTGCAAGATTAATGAAGTATATGGAGAACATTTAAGAAATGAATTACTTAAGCTACACGGTATTGGAAGTGAAACAGCAGATGTATTGCTAGTTTATATTTTTGAGAGGGTCGAATTTATTCCTGATCATTATACACGTCGATTATATAAAAAACTCGGTTATGCCAATACTGAGAATTACGATAAATTAAAAAGATATGTAGAATTACCTTCAAACTTTACAAATCAAGATGCAAATGAATTTCATGCTTTACTAGATAACTTTGGAAAAAATTATTTTAATGGTTCCATTGAACAAAGATATCATTTCTTAGATCAATATTTTACAAAAATGGATTGACCTTGACGTGACGTCATAGCTTAGTCTCTTTTATAGAGAGATGAAAAGAGTAGTGAATCAAATAGATTAAGAAAAAGGCAGGATGTCAGAATGGAAAATCAGGCATATTTTACACCCAATGACGTGAGTCAAATTACCGAAGTAACTAAACGCACACTTCATTATTACCATGAAATCGAGTTGCTTGTGCCCACTTATATTGCATCTAATGGTTATCGTTATTATTCTTCTAAGGACATCTCTAAATTACAGACCATTCAATTTCTAAGGGAACTGAATTTATCATTAGCAGATATTCAACTTTATTTTAGTAACAGTATAGAAGAGAAAAATATAATATTAGAAAATAATTATCAGCGTATTGTTGCACAAAGAGATCAATTAAACAAAATGATTCATTTTCTTAATCATCATCTCGTTAATCATAGAAAAGAGGAGATTAATATGAGTAAATGGAATAATGATAATATACAGAATCAATATGAGAAAGAAGCTGAAATGAAATATAGTCATACTCCTTATTATCAAGCTTTTAAAGAGAATCAAAAACGATTGAATTCTACAGAAAAACAACAAAAAAATAAGAAAACAATGGAGAGGTTACATTCATTCTTTGATAAAATGAATGAATTATTTATTGCAAACTATAAAATAAATCATGTACAGGTTAAACAAGCAATTTCTGAACTAAAAGATATTCTTCGAACACAAGTACCTAACGTAGATGAACAATTTTTAGAATATATTGCCTCGATTTATGAGAATGATGAGCGATTTGCTAAAACAATTAATAACAAACGACACGATAATTTAAATCAGTATATTGCTGATGCGATTCGAAATGATATTTAATAAAAGATGTTTTTAAGTTCTATAATATGTGATGATATATATATATATAATATATCTGATGAATAAAAGGAGCTTAAACATGATAGAAGCGTTCAAATTATTTTGGCAAAATTATTTTAATATAAAAAGTCGAACTAGAAGACGCCATTATTGGTTTGCTATTTTAGCTAATTGTATTATTTTAGTGATTATGAGTTTACTTTTTAATATCATTACTTTGGGGTTAAATGGAGGGCATACATTTTTTGATATTGTGTATGAAATCATTGATATCATTATTTTTATAGGAACGTTTACGATGACGGTACGTCGTTTACATGATACAGGGCACACAATGGTTCTACCTCTTATTATTTTAATTTTTACATCAATCAGAAAAATTTCAAGTATTGTAGATAGAACATACGGTATTTCAATTGATGGTTTTTTCAACGGAATGATTGCGCTTGAATTAGGAATTATGGTGGCAGCGATGTCTTTAGTCTTACTTATTATTCTTGTGATTACTTTTGCATTTACAATAAAAGATAGTGATGAGGGGACAAATAAGTATGGCCCAAATCCTAAAATAGCTACTGTATAGTATGAAAACAGGAAGGATACAGAATGTATTTTGAAATCTGTTTCCTTCTTTTTTTATTTTGAAATAGAATTAAATCATTAAGTTTAACCAATAATATAAAATTACACAATAAAAATTTATAGAATTAAATTAATGATATAAATAATTTGGTATGATAAATATATGAAATAAACAAAATTGTGAAAGGAAGGTATTGTTTATAAATGAACAATAAGAAGCTGTGGATTATTTTATTTACATTAGTATTAGTTTTAGCAGCATGTGGACAAAATCAATCGAGTGAAAAAGGACATCATTCTACGCATTCAACTGAGCAAAAAACAACGGATCACAATAATAATACTCATACATATCATCGTATTATATCTTTGATTCCAAGTAATACTGAAATATTATATAGACTTGGTCTTGGAAAAAATATTATAG
This sequence comes from Staphylococcus sp. HMSC034C12, assembly GCF_001835895.1. Lineage (NCBI taxonomy): Bacteria > Bacillati > Bacillota > Bacilli > Caryophanales > Staphylococcaceae > Staphylococcus > Staphylococcus sp. HMSC034C12. The sequence continues at coordinate 29,197 of NZ_KV826304.1, forward strand.
GTGTATCAACAGTTGATGATTATCCAAAAAACGTGAAAAAAGGCAAGCAACAATTTGATGCAATGAATTTAAATAAGGAAGCACTCTTAAAAGCTAAACCTGATTTGATTTTAGCTCATGAATCTCAAAAATCATCTGCTAAAAAAACACTTGATAGTTTAGCTGATAGTGGTGTGAAGGTAGTATATGTTAAAGACGCTCAGTCTTTAAATCAAGTCTACGATTCATTTGAGCAAGTAGGTAAAGTGACGCATCGTGAAAAAGAGGCGAAACAGTTAGTCAAAGAAACAAAAGATAATGTTCAAAAAGTAATTGAATCCATTCCAGCACATCATAAAAAACAGAGTGTTTTTATAGAAGTGTCTTCAAAACCCGAAATATATACAGCAGGAAAAGAAACCTTTTTCAATGATATGATAGAAAAACTAGATACAAAAAATGTATTTTCAAATGTTAGTGGATGGAAAGCAGTAGATAAAGAAAGTATTATTAGAAAAAATCCTGATATTTTAATTTCAACTGAAGGTATTTCAAAAGAAGAATATTATGAAGTGATTAAAGAACGTGATGGTTTCTCTGAAGTCAACGCAGTAAAAAATGAACGTGTGGAAACAGTCAATGGTGACGAAATTTCACGACCAGGACCTCGTATTGATGAGGGTATGAAAGAATTACGTGATGCAATTTATAAACGTTAAAACGTTAAGATGAGAGACTTTTCAAAAGCCTACAACGATATTGACAATGTTGTAGGCTTTTTATACAACATATATTCTTGTAAGTTTAGCAAAGCAGAGAAAGAATCATTTTGTAATCTTATTTTAATTAGTAGTAAGGATATATTCATTGTAATATAAGAAATAAATAATAATTGAAATGTGAGTGGAAATGAAACGACATCTATATTTAACATTTTCAGTTTGGACACTTTGCTTATGTATTATAATAGCTATAAGTCTTTTTTGGGGTTTAGGGTCATTACATCAAGCATTTAATCAAATGATTTTTTTTAAGGTTAGAGTTCCTAGAACATTTGAGGCACTTATGGTAGGAGCCATATTAACGTTGACGGGTCAATTATTTCAAACGGTATTAAATAATCCTTTAGCAGATAGCTTTACACTTGGTTTAGCGAGTGGAGCGACTTTTGGATCAAGTTTAGCTATATTTTTAGGTGTATCTTTTCTATTTATTCCAATTTTTTCTATCATTTTTAGTATCACGACACTTTTACTTGTTGTTATAATGACAATCGTATTGTCTAGAAATTTTCCAATTAGAGTACTCATCATATCTGGACTTATGGTAGGCGCTTTTTTTAATGCATTAATATATATACTTACACTCATTAAACCAGAACGTACGAATCGTATGTTAGCCTATTATTTCGGAGGATTTGCGAATGCCGAAATGAATGAGCTCGTTTATATTACAATGGTTTCTTTGCCAATCATTATTGTGATATATAGTTTAGTTACACCAATTAAGCTCTTGCAATTAGGAGAAGCTAAAAGTAAGTCTCTAGGGTTAAATGTGCAATGGATAACATTTATTGTACTTTTGTTAACATCTATTATGACAGCTATAGCAGTAGCGTTTATAGGTGTTATAGGTTTTATTGGCATCATTGTACCTCAATTAATTAGACGATATTATTTTCAATATAGTCTTGCTATACAAATGACATTAAACATATTGATAGGTGCATTAACGATGCTATTCGCTGATGTTGTAGGGAAGATTGTTATTAATCCAGTGCAAATTCCAGCAAGTATTATTTTGTCACTTGTTGGGATACCCATATTATTTTATATTTTAGTCACTCAATCTAATACAACACGTTAGTGAAGTGAACAAAAATTATTAAAATAAGAATAATTATAGTGATAAGAGGTAAATAAAAATGGACTTAAGCCAAATCAAAGCAGTTGTGTTCGATTTAGAAGGCACATTATTGGATAGAACTAAGTCTCGAGATAAATTTATAGAAGAACAATATGAACGTTTTCATGATTATTTTGTACATGTACAACTTGCTGACTTTAAACATAAATTTATAGAATTAGATGATGATGAAGATAACGATAAACCTTATGTATATAAGGAGATAATAAAACAATTTCACATCGATAGATTGAAATGGAAAGATTTATTTCATGATTTCGAAATGCATTTCTATCGATATGTATTTCCATACTACGATACATTATACACACTTGAAAAGTTGTCAGAGCATGATTATTTACTCGGTGTAATTGCAAACGGGAAATCAAAGATTAAACAATTTCGGATTTATTCATTAGGAATAGAACACGTGATTAATTATTTATCAACTTCTGAAACAGTAGGTTATCGCAAACCTCACCCACGTATTTTTGAAGATATGATTGATCAACTCGGCGTTTTACCAGAAGAAATTATGTATGTTGGAGATGATGCCTTAAATGATGTTGCTCCTGCACGTGCTATGGGAATGGTAAGCGTTTGGTATAAACAAGAAAATGCTGAATTAGAACCTTTAGAAGAAGAAGTAGATTATATCATTACAACAATAGAAGAGCTCTTAACGATTTTATCCATAAATAAACAAAAAAAAGGAGATAATTAAATGGAATTATTTACAAGAAAAGGTGGATTTACATTAAATTACAATACTATGGGACAAGGATACCCAGTAGTGCTTGTACATACTGCGTTTGAAAATGCTTCAATTTTTCAAAATTTAGCTCATGCACTTTCAAAAACATTTCAAGTCGTATTATTGGATTTACGTGGTCATGGATATTCAGATAAACCACGACATATTAAATTCAATGAATTTGCAGATGATATTATTTTATTATTAGATTATCTCTACATAGATCAAGCGGCTTTTATTGGCCATGAAATGGGTGCTACAATTATTGCGCATTTATCAAAGCAATATCCAGAGTATGTCTCTTCGTTAACAATGATCAATCCGACATCTATTGAAGGAGAGTTACCAGAAGAACGATTGTTTAGAAAATACGCACATAAAATCCGTAACTGGAATGAAGATAAACAAGAGAAGTTTTTAGATAAACATCGCTATTATAAACATCGTAAAGTGAATAAGTTCTTAAAAAATGTCGAAGATACTAATTCAATTTCTACTAAAGAAGAGACAGAAGCAGTAGATGAAGTATTTAAACAAAGAGGAATTGCAGAAGTATTTGAGTACATCACTAAACCCACATTTATAGTTGCAAGTGCGTATGGAGAAAGAATAACATCTCTTGAATCTAAAGAAGTAGCAGATTTAATAGGAAATGTACATTTTGAAGTGTATTCGAAGTCAAGCATGTATCCTTTTGAAGAAGAACAAGAGAAGTTTATCCATGATGTGACACCTTTTATAAAAAAACATATGCCTCAACACTAAATAATATTATTTACCAAAATGAATGGATTATAAAAAAGAAATATTTTGTAATGTTTTTGTAATATTTCTGTTATTTTTGTAATGGATAGGGTATACTGTAATTAAGCATAAAAGAAAAAGGAGTGAGTGCTTATGAAAAAGTTAGCAACAGCCCTATTAGTTTCAGGACTAGTAATGACAGGAGTAGGCTATAATCATGCTGAAGCAGCTAGTGGTAATTCGATTCAGACTGTACAACAATTAACTCAAGGTCAAAAAACATTAGAAAATGTGACAATAGGTGAATCAATTAAAAATGTTATTAATCACTATGGCACACCTATTTATTCATATAATCCAAATAATCAAGAAAAATATTATGAATTCCATACAAATAAAGGCGTATTAGTTGTTACTGCCATCGGTAAAAAAAATACTGGTTATGTGACTAGAGTATCAATGACTTATAATCAAGCCAATGGTCCAACTTATCAAAAAGTAGCACAAAGCGTAGGTAAAAGAGCCATTAAACGTGTTCAATATAATAGTGTAAGTGGCAATTTTGCTTATATTCAAAACGGTAAAACAAGCTATCAATTTGGTTCAAGCTCACCTAAAGACAAAGTATTAAAATTATATCGTATTGATATTAATAAATAATGTAATGAAGTAGTTAGTTAAAGTGACGTATAATCCATTTCATTTAAAAGGTAATGAAATATATAGAAGTAGGATAACGAATTCAATCTGGGATTCGTTATCCTACTTCTTTTTATGAAAAGAAATCAATTGAAATCTATGATAAAATGTTGAAATGAATAAATTGAATGTATTTTAAAACTTACATTTGATAAAGGAGCAACATATGCGATCAAACGATAAAGTATTACTTGAAAATGTGAATGATTATTTTACTCATAAAGGCATGCCCCCTAAACTTATCGATGACATTAAAGAAAATATACGTAATGACTTTAAAAAATCTGAAGAAAAAAAGCAAGATTATCTTGATTTTAGAGGGAAATCAACGGCTCAAATTATCCTAATTATTCAACGAAATTTATTTGGTTTACAATTGAATCCTATTATATTTTTTATTATCAATTTTATTTTAATTTCATATTTATATGATAAGCAATACGTTCCATTCCAAGCTGCAACTATATTATCTTTGTTTTATTGTATTGTTATTTTCCCGATTACTATTTTTATTCATATACAAATTGCTCGAAAAAAATATTTATATAGTAATCGCACAGAGATAATCATAGGCTATATGATTGCAATTATTGCTTTAATTCTTATTATTATGCGTGCATTTAATCTCACTATAGGCATTGTTCCTATTACTATGTATAGTCATCAATTTATTTTCTTTATGGGACTTATAATGAGTTTATGCGGGGTTATTTTTAAAAGATTAGAATATACAGCAGTAGGTTTATTATTCTCTCAAAAGACAATTGATGCTGTTATTGTAAATTCAAATGTCGCTCAAACTGTTTCACTTATCATTTGGATTATTATCGTCGTACTAATTGTTACATATACTATACGATTATCATCTAGAAGAAGTATTTAATAAAATATATGATTTTAACTCAACCTTGATTAATAGGGTTGAGTTTTTTTTATTTAAATTATATAAAAATTTTTAAATAAAAAAATAATTAATTGTATGCATGTTTATAGCGTTAAATATGTTTTAGTGGGTATAGTAAATACTAAGGGAGGTGCCGATATGAAAAAAATTGAAACGTCTAATCAAATAAAGATAGCTTATCAAGATGCAGGTACAGGCATTCCCGTTATTTTAATTCATGGTTTAGATGGTAATTTAGCTGGGTTTTACTCATTAAAAAAAGAGTTGAAAAAACACTATAGAGTCATTGTTTACGATGTGAGAGGTCATGGGAAATCTACACATCCTACGAGTTATAACTTAAATGATCACATTAAAGATTTAACTATGTTAATGCAACAATTAGGTATTAAAAGCGCACATTTATTAGGACATGATATGGGTGGAATTATTGCACAAGCTTTTACCGAAAAATATAAAGAGAAAGTGCGATCTTTAACAATTATATCTTCTAAATCTGAAGATATTGTCCATGGTTTTACAAAATTAATGATTGAGCACCAAGATAAAGTAGCGGGGTTTAATAAATCTGAAGCGTTACTTATATTATTTCCATATATTTACAAAAAAAGTGACGTTGCAATGAAGTGGTTTCAACGTCAACGTTTATATAGTAAACAAGACGATGAAGATAGTGCAGTAGCATCAAGAGCCTTATTAGATACAGAGAATCAATCAAATACAGTCACACATGAAATCAATGTTCCAACTATGATAGTAGAAGGACGTTATGACCCAATTATTATCAATAAAGAGAATCAACAATTTGAAAATCAATTTAAAAATATAAATTATGTTTTATTTAATGACTCAGGGCATGCACCTCATATAGAAGAAGAAGAGAAATTTTTAACATTATATTTAAATTTTGTAGAAAAAAATGATGCATCTCATACTACAAATTTATTGATATAAAATTATAAGCATAGAGTCAAAATGATCTACAATAGAATATCTAAGGAAACAGAACAACCTAAAGGGTGGGGTTCTAGATATAAAAAAATTATTAAACAATGTTTATAAATATTAGAATGAAGTTATTTTACAGAAAACAACATCATATAATATGAATTATGGCTATAAAAGAGGCCCGTAGACGAATGTTATCTACGGGCTATTATTCTAGGTTTTTTTAAGTTCTAGTCTCTTTAGGGTTTACTATTATAATTCTGTTTCTTTATTAGCTTCTTCGATTCGTTTGTTAACTCTATTAAGTAATTCATCAATTTTTGTACGTTGCGTTGCATTTACAAGAATCAATACTGTTCTTTCATCATGCTCATTACGTTTTTTATCGAAGTAATCTTCTTGAGATAAATTTTTCACTGCTTTTACTACTTGAGGTTGCTTGTAGTTTAAGTGATTAATAATATCTTTTAAATAATACTCTTCTTCTTTACTTTGACTAATATAAGTTAAAACAGCAAATTCTTCAAAGCTAATTGAAAATTCTTTTTTAATAATGCTTTTTAATTTATCTGCATAAGTAATCATTGCTAATAATTCAAAGCAGTCATTAATTTTTGAAATAGCCATTTTAAGACCTCCCCAACTAATATTCTTTCTATTTTTTATGCATCCGTTAAATTTATCTATATATAACGTCAACTATTAGTTTAAAAAAGCTATTAATAATTTAGATTAAATAAATTAATTTAATTCTATTTTATTTAGTTAATTATAACTAAATAAAATTAGAAAGTAAACGAAAATGCACTTAATAAAACAATATTTTGATTAATTAATACTTTGTTTATAAAAATAAGCAAATTTTATAAAAGATTTAATTAAGAACAATTATTATGATACTCCATATTATAAAATTAAAGTTTAATATACTAAAATAAAAGATTATTCGGTGCTTTCTAATAAAGATGTAGAAGGATGCGTAATAATTTTATCACCAATATTTAATCCATTGGATACCATAATATACCCACTTTTTTTACTTTTAATATATTTAATGTTTCTTTTTATAATTTTTTTATTATGTATAACTAGAACATAATTTTTATTGTAAATGACTTTATTGGGTAATTCATATTCTGTTGTTCCTAAGTGAAGATCAAAATGGTATCCAATAGGGTAGGAAGGATCTGTAGAAATATCTACGTTATAAAAAGAGAAAGATGACTCAGTTTTATAAGGAATAGAAGAAATAGATAAAATTTTTCCTTCAAATTGCCTAGTATCTTTAATAGAAACTTGAACAAGTTGATTATTTTTAAGCTGTTTGAGTTGAGATTCATTGATTTTAGCACGAATGATTCGTTCATCACTATTAATTTGCATAATTTCAGTATGAGATTTTGAAGGGAAAGGGTGAAGTACAGTGACTCGACCTTTAATAGGAGCATAAATACGTGTTTGAAGTTGTTGCTGTAAGTTGAGTATATCATTAGATAATTGAACTTGTTGGTTGAAGTTATCGGAGGATATTTTATTTGAGTGTTGTATTGAAGATAAAAGATTCTTTTTTGCAAGAATATGTTTTTCAATGTGTGGATTATAATATTTAAATATGGGGGTATCTTTAGATATAGTTTCATTATTTTTTACTAGAATATCTGAACTAATACCTAATGAGGGCTCATAATAAAGTGTATAACTTTGTTTAGCTTGCTGAACGCCTTGAAAAGAAAGAGAGTAATGTGGTTTTACAGTCATCGTTTCTATTTTGCTTAAATGAGTAGTTTTAGGAATCTTATAATAAATATAAAATCCAAACGAAATAATAAGGAGAAGGAGGAGGGTTACCATTATTGGTAAAGGGGATAAAAACTTTTTCAAATATAATCACCTCTAAACATTAATATGCATTTATTATACAAGTTTAGAGCTAAATACAACATAATTAAATGATGACATCAAAAAAGTCTTCTCAATTATTTCATTAAGAAGACGAAGATTTAGATAAAAGTTTAATTTTATTAGCCATTAAAATAAACGTAATAAAACAATACCAATTGCTATAGCGATTAATCCTATAAATTTACGGAAAGTCATTTCATTTTTAGGTACACCAATGCCAAAGTGATCAATAATGACGCCCATTATCATTTGACCAAGCATTGCGACAATAGTTGTAAGAGCAGCACCTAAATAGGGCATTAATATAATATTAGATGTAACGAATACGACACCTAAAATTCCACCAATAAAATAGAGCGGTTTAATACGACCGAAATGATGTTGTGATAGTTTCATTTTTAAACTTCTATTAAATATGATTGTTAGAATAAATAACGCAATAGTTCCAACAGTAAAAGAAACTAGTGCAGCGAATAAAGAAGAATGCATTTGATTTGAAAGTCCGCTATTGATTGTAGTTTGTAGTGGAGGCGCAAATCCGAAAATAAAGCCAATGAACAACCAAATATAAAGTGAGATATTTCTTTTATCTTTAAGTTTATTTTTAGGTATATGATTCATAAGAAGAATTCCGAATAATAAAACAATAATTCCCACACCTTTTAAAAAAGTAAAAGATGTTTGATTGGCTCCAAGTAATCCCAATGTATCAATAATAACACCCATTATGATTTGACCAGCAACTGTCATCACAACCGTAAGTGCTGCACCTAATCTTGGAAGAAGTAATAAGTTACCTGTTAAGAAACATACACCAAGCAAGCCACCAACCCACCAATGATAATCAATAGAGTGACCAGCATAAAATGAGCTTGAGAACATTTGGATATTAAAAATGATATTAAGTATTAATAAAAATAGAGTGCCTACAAAAAAAGAAATCGTAGAGGCATAAAAAGATGATTCTGTAAATCGACCTAATCTAGAATTAATCGATGTTTGAATAGGCACCATCATACCAGCAATAATTCCAAGTACAAATAGAAAAAGCAAACTTAATTCCTCCATTATTTTTACTATCAAATATGATTATTATACGTAAATTTATAAAAAAATTCTATACTAAAAAAGAGAACGGATAGAATTCTGTTAGAACTCTTCATCCATTCTCAATCTACTGTTTAGAAGACGTGAAGTAAAATTTGATATTGTAACTTACGTCTACTATGTCAATTAATTTAATTCAAATAAAACAGTTGTTGTTTTATCTACAATCTGAGCTGAAGCGACTTTACTTGGAGCGCCACTGGTAAATCTTAAAACATCTAACTTAATGATATTTTCCATTGCTGATTGTACATTAGCTTCTGTTATTGTTGCTGAAATTTGTGGTAATTGTAACTTAGCTGTTTTGTTTAGATTTGTCTTAAATATAAGTTCTAACGTTTTTGACATTGTTCATACCTCCTTTTTAATAAAATCATTCATTAAACTAATCCTTGAGTTTTTACAACTTCAACTTTATCGAAAGATTCTTCAATCAAATTTGAAATTGTTGTTACAAATGATTTGATGTCTGCTTCAGAAGCACGTGTATTAATGTTATTAAATCGACGTTTAATTTCTTTAGCTTTTCCATTTGTATCATGTGTAACGTGAGTACAAATAACAGATAACTGAGTAATTTCGTTCATCTTACTTTCACCTCCTTACACTTTATATATCGAAAATATTTTTAAAAAAAGTAACTTGAAGTCAAAAATAATTGAGCGAAATATTTTAATGTTACTAAAATATGATATATCATTAAATAAGAAACTTTTTTGAGGTGGATAAATGAATTATGTAGAACCTATTAAGAAAAAGAATGATATTAAGAAGATGTATCACGTGTTACAAATGAAATCAGACAGAGATTATCTTTTATTTAAACTGGCTATACATACAGGTATGCGACTTACTGACTTATTACATCTTAAAGTTGAAGATATAAAGAATAAAGAAAATAAAGAAATAAAGACAGCTTGGATTCAACAAAGTGCCCCATTTATCAAAATTATGCTTCCTTCTGATTTAAGAAATGAAATTGATACATATATCTATGAAAATCAGTTGAAAGATGATCATCTTTTATTTCAGTCTCTTCGTACACATAAAGAACTTTCACGTCAGCAAGCTTATCGAATTATTCACCACGCAGCTAAAGAATTAGGCCTTTTACATATTGGTTTAACTACTCTACGTAAAACTTTTGCATATCATGCTTATAAATCGGGTATTTCTATTGCGATTATTCAAAAATATTTAGGACACCAGACTACGCATGAAACTTTGAAATTTATTGGTTTGTCACCTAAAGAAGATCATCATACAATTATTGCTTTGAATTTATAAAAAGGAGGGTTTTGATGAGTTTAATTTATTTACTAGGGGCACTTTTACTAATCATAGGTATGGTTCTAATCACTTTATTTATTAGACCTCTAAGACGCTATGCGGGATATATTTCCCTATTTGCTCCAGTAATTGCTTCTGTTTATTTCTTATCTCAAATTCCTAGTGTACTTCATCAGAAAGTGATTTCTTTTAAACTAGCTTGGATGCCAGCTATCGATTTGAATTTAGATTTAAGACTAGATGGACTTGGATTAATGTTTGCTTTAATTATTTCTATTATAGGGATAGCTGTTTTCTTTTACGCTACTCAATATTTAACGCCTAATGGTGATAACTTACCTAGATTTTTCATATACTTACTTTTATTTATGTTTAGTATGTTAGGTATAGTAATATCTAATAATACCATTCTTATGTATATCTTCTGGGAACTCACAAGTGTTTCATCTTTCTTACTTATTTCGTATTGGTATAGTAATGCAAATAGTCAGCTAGGTGCAATACAGTCATTTATGATTACGGTATTTGGCGGCTTAGCATTATTAACAGGTTTTATTATGTTGTACATAATGACAGGTACGAATACAATTACTGAAATTTTATCGCAAAGTCATCATATTAGTGAGCAACCTTTATTTATTCCAATGATCATTATGATGCTTATTGGAGCTTTCACAAAATCAGCTCAATTTCCATTTCATATTTGGTTACCTAAAGCTATGGCTGCGCCAACCCCTGTAAGTGCCTATCTACATTCAGCAACAATGGTTAAAGCAGGTATATTTTTACTATTTAGATTCACACCTGTATTAGGCTTAAGTAATAGTTATATTTATATTGTTACTTTTGTAGGATTAATCACAATGATGTTTGGATCTCTTACAGCTTTAAGACAATATGATTTGAAAGGAATTCTTGCCTATTCTACAGTTAGTCAACTTGGGATGATTATGACAATGGTTGGTTTAGGTGGAGGTATTGCGCAGCATCCAAGTGGACCAATGGCTAAAATTTACACATTAGTTTTATTTGCAGGGTTGTTCCATGTCATGAATCATGCGTTATTTAAATGTACGTTATTTATGGGCGTAGGTATTATTGATCATGAAGCGGGCACAAGAGATATTAAAAAATTAAATGGTATGAGAAAATTCTTTCCTAAAATGCACGTGAGTATGACGCTTGCAGCATTATCAATGGCGGGAGTACCATTTTTAAATGGTTTTTTAAGTAAAGAAATGTTTTTTGATTCTTTAGTTAAATCTATTGAATTAGAGCAATTTAGTTTAACTTTAACCATCATAATTGTGGCATTAGGCGTGATTGCAAGTATATTCACGTTTGTCTATGCAGTTTACATGCTAAAAGAAACATATTGGGGAGAATTTAATGAAAAAGAAGTTCCTAAAAAGCATATTCATGAGCCGTGGTTGTTCAGTTTACCAGCAATGATCTTTGCTGTGATGCTACCTGTTATCTTCTTTATCCCAAATACCTTTACGCATCCGATTGTTTTACCTGCATTAAGAAATGTCACAAACTTAGGTATCCAAGTTGATAAGATGGCACCACATGTATCCCAGTGGCATGGTATTAATTTACCGCTTATTTTTAGTATCATTGTTATTATTTTAGGAATTATTTTAGCAACAAAAGTAAATTGGAAAGTGTTAACGCACCGCTTAATCAAAACAGCATCGATTACAAATTCCTATCGTAAAGCTTATAGCATATTTGAACATTATGCTGGTTGTAGTATTCGTGGTGTAATGACGAACCGATTAAATTACTACAATGTGATTACGCTTTTAGTGTTTTCACTATTTGTAGCGTATGGCTTTTTAAGAGTAGGGTTTCCTAAACTACATCTAATGCATGTTACTGACTTTGGGCCTTTAGAAGTGCTGCTTGCGATTTCAATCAGTGTTGTTGGTATAGCACTTGTCTTTATAAGACAACGTTTAACGATGGTAATATTAAATGGAATTATTGGCTATTCAGTTGCATTATTTTATTTAATCATGAGGGCACCTGATTTAGCTTTAACCCAACTTGTAGTAGAGACGATGACTACAATATTATTCATTGTTAGTTTTTCACGCTTACCAAATATTTCTCGTAAGAAAGCAGATAAGAAAAAAGAAATGATGAAAATTGTTGTAGCATTCATTTTTGCAGGCGCAGTGGTAACACTTGTATTTATGGCACAACAAGGTGATGGTTTAGAAACTATTTCTAAATATTATATGAATGCAAAAGAACTCACAGGTGGTAAAAATATTGTGAATGCCATTTTAGGTGATTTTAGAGCACTTGATACTATGTTTGAAGGCTTGGTATTAATTATTGCTGGTTTAGGTATTTATACATTATTAAATTACAAAGATCGGAGGGGTCAAGATGAAAGAAAATGACGTAGTCTTAAAAACAGTAACTAAAATTGTTGTATTCATTTTACTTACTTTTGGTTTCTACATTTATTTAGCGGGTCATAATAATCCAGGAGGAGGATTTATTGGTGGTCTCGTCTTTAGCTCAGCTTTTATCTTGATGTTTTTAGCTTTCGACGTAAAAAAAGTATTGGATAGTTTACCTATCGACTTTAGAAAATTAATGATTATTGGAGCGCTTATTTCTTTAATCACAGCTATTGCGCCTACCTTTTTTGGCAAATCATTTTTATATCAAAGTGAATTTACACTTCATTTACCAATATTTAATGAAATGCATATTACTACAGTGACGATTTTCGAATTAGGCATAGTACTTTCAGTAGTGGGTGTGATTGTCACAATTATGTTGGCATTGAGTGGAGGTAAATCATGAATCTTATTTTATTACTAATTATAGGATTTCTCGTATTCTTAGCGACATACATGATATTATCTTTAAATTTAATTCGTATTATTGTAGGGATTTCGATTTATACGCATGCGGGTAATTTGATTATTATGAGTATGGGTCACTATAGTGACCACGTAACAGAACCGCTTATTCGTGGTTCAAATACCAACTATGTCGATCCATTATTGCAAGCACTTGTTTTAACTGCAATTGTTATTGGATTTGGTATGACAGCTTTCTTACTTGTATTAGTTTATCGAACATATCGTGTTACAAAAGAATCAGAAATTGATGTGCTTAGGGAGGATGAAGATGATGAACAGTAACTTATTAATCCTTCCGATTCTCTTACCACTTCTTTGTGCATTATTACTTGTATTTACGAAGAATAAAAATAGAGTTTCGAAGATTTTATATATTGGAACAATGACGGTTAATACGCTTATTTCGCTAGCTTTATTGATTTATGTGATGAATCATAAACCAATCACTTTAGATTTTGGTGGTTGGAAAGCACCTTTTGGTATTCAATTTTTAGGTGATACTTTAAGTTTACTCATGGTAACAGTCGCTTCTTTTGTAGTGACTTTAATTATGGCGTATGGATTTGGATCTGCTGAAAAACGTGTGAATCGCTATTATTTACCAACATTTATTTTATTTTTAACTACCGGTGTGATTGGTGCTTTTTTAACTTCTGATTTATTTAACCTCTATGTGATGTTCGAAATTATGTTACTTGCATCATTTGTGCTTGTAACATTAGGACAATCAATAGAACAATTAAGAGCAGCCATTGTCTATGTTGTTTTAAATATTATTGGGTCTTGGTTATTTTTATTAGGTATTGGCTTACTTTACAAATTAGTAGGAACATTAAACTTTTCTCAAGTTGCCTTACGCTTAGATGATATTCACAATAATGAAATGGTGGTTGTCATTGCAATTGTATTTATGATTGCATTTGGTTCAAAAGCATCGTTAGTGTTATTTATGTGGTTACCTAAAGCTTATGCAGTATTAAATACTGAGCTCGCAGCTTTATTTGCAGCTTTAATGACGAAAGTGGGAGCATATGCTTTAATTCGTTTCTTCACTTTATTATTTGATCAACATCCAAATATTACACACCCAATACTTGTATTTATGTCTTGTATTACAATGATTATTGGTGCTTTTGGAGTCATTGCATTTAAAGACATAAAGAAAATTGCAGCATATCAAGTTATTTTATCAATTGGTTTTATTATTTTAGGCTTAGGATCAAATACATTTGCTGGAATTCATGGTGCTATTTTTTATCTAACAAACGATATTGTAGTAAAAACATTATTATTCTTTATTATTGGTAGTTTAGTTTATATGTCTGGTTATAGAGAATATAAGTATTTATATGGTTTGGCAAAGAGAGAGCCTTTCTTTGGCGTAGCATTTATCGTTATGATTTTCGCGATTGGCGGGGTTCCTCCATTTAGTGGATTCCCTGGTAAAGTGCTTATTTTCCAAGGTGCGGTTCAAAATGGTAATTATATCGGATTAGCACTCATGATTTTAACAAGTCTTTTAGCAATGTATAGTCTATTTAGAATACTATTTATCATGTACTTTGGAGATGCAGATGGCGAGCAAGTTGATTACAACCCATTACCTGCTCATCGAAAAGGTATGATTGGCATACTAACTGTAGTTGTACTAGTTATGGGTCTTGCGGCACCAATTGTTATGAATGTTACTAAAAATGCAACAGAGTTAAATACAAATGATGCTTACTTCCATCACTTAGTTAATCCGCATTTAAAGGAGGAGAATAAATGAGACAAATTGTATTGAATATCTTAATTGCTTTTCTATGGGTACTCTTTCAAGACCAAGGTTCTTTTTTATTCTCTACCTTTGTATCTGGCTATCTTATAGGATTAATTATCATTTATATACTGCATCGATTCTTTGGTCAAGAATATTATTTAGTAAAAATATGGATAGCTATTAAGTTTTTAGGTATATATTTGTATCAGTTAATTACTTCAAGTCTTAGTATCATTAAATATATTTTATTTAAAACAAAAGATATGAATCCTGGTCTTCTCACATATGAAACAGAGTTAAAAAGTGATTGGGCCATTACATTTTTAACCATTTTAATTATTATTACGCCTGGATCGACAGTGATTAGAATTTCAAAATTAACCAATAAATTTTTTATTCATAGTATAGACATTTCTGAAAATGAAAAAGCTAATTTGTTAAAAAGTATTAAACAATATGAACGTTTAATTATGGAGGTGTCACGATGATCCAAGCGATGACTAACTTTTTTAGTACAGGAGCTTTAATATTATTTGGTATTGCATTTATTATTGGATTGTTTCGTTTGATTAAAGGTCCTACAACAGCAGACAGAGTTGTAGCATTTGATGCAGCCAGTGCCGTCATTATGTGCATTGTTGGGGTGGTTAGCGTGATTTATGATACTGATGCGTACTTAGATTCAATTATGTTGATTGCGATCATTTCATTTGTAAGCTCTGTATCTATTTCTAGATTTATTGGAGGAGGTCGGGTATTCAATGGAACTCATAAAAAGCGTCACTGAGTTGATTGCGTCTATCCTTATTTTTCTAGGAAGTATTATTGCAGTGATTAGTGCAATAGGCATTGTAAAATTTCAAGATGTTTTTTTACGTAGTCATGCTTCCACGAAAAGTTCAACGCTTTCTGTATTACTTACTTTAATCGGGGCATTAATATACTTTACAACGGTGCAAGGTTTCTTTAGTGTTCGTTTGTTATTATCCATTGTCTTTATTAATTTAACATCTCCTGTTGGTATGCACCTTGTTGCTAGAGCAGCTTATCGAACTGGAGCATACATGTATAGAAAAGATGATGCACCAAGACAATCTTCCATTTTATTAAGTTCAAAAGAATTTAATACAACAGATGAGTTAAAAAGTCGTGCTAAAAAAAGAGAAGAACAACGAGAAAAACTGTATTATGATATTAAAAAACATAGAGCTGAAGAAAGAAAACAACATGGTGATAAAAATATTGAAGATTTAGAAGAATAATTGCATATCTTAATAATTTTTAAGTGAATTATTTTGAAAGTGCAAGTTAGTTAATCTGAATATAGTTTAATGATAAAATTGATATTAAATTGAGAGCATAAGAACGGTAGATAATAACTACATACGTTTAGAATAAATAAGATGATAATGTATCTTATATCTCAAATTAAATATGAAATAATGGGGTGAAAGTTTGGAAATATTTGAAACGATTCTCATATTTCTAGCTGTTGTTATTGTAAGCTCCTTTGTTCATACTTTTATTCCTAAAGTACCTCTTGCATTTATTCAAATCATATTAGGAATGATCCTCTTTATATTGCCTGTACCAGTTGAATTCAATTTTGATTCTGAACTCTTTATGCTAGCTACCATTGCACCTTTATTATTTGTTGAAGGTGTTAATGTATCTAGGGTACATTTACGAAGATATATTAAACCTGTCATGTTAATGGCATTAGGCTTAGTAATTACTACCGTCATAGGTGTAGGGTTATTTATTCACTTAGTATGGCCAGATTTACCAATTGGTGCAGCGTTTGCGATTGCCGCAATTCTCTGTCCTACCGATGCTCCGGCAGTGCAAGCTATTACTCAAGGTAAAGTATTACCAAAAGGTGCAATGACGATTTTAGAAGGTGAGTCTTTATTAAATGATGCTGCAGGTATCATTTCATTTAAAATAGCAGTAGGGGTACTTGTTACTGGCGCTTTCTCATTATTTGAAGCGATTCAACAATTCTTAATTGCTTCAATAGGAGGGGCCATTGTAGGATTGTTAATCGGTATATTACTTGTTCGATTCCGTCTAACATTAACACGACGTGGTATTGAAAATATTAATATGTTTGTATTTCTTCAATTATTAACACCTTTTGTAACCTATCTTGTGGCAGAACTATTCCATGCTTCAGGTATTATTGCTGCTGTAGTAGCCGGACTTGTTCATGGTTTTGAACGTGACCGTATTGCTCAAACACGTACACGCCTTCAACTAAGTTATAACCATACGTGGAATATTTTAGGCTATGCGTTAAATGGTTTTGTATTCTCAATACTTGGCTTCTTAGTGCCGGAAGTCATTGTAAAAATTATTAAAAGTGAACCACATAACTTACTTTTCTTAATAGGAATTACTTTATTAGTAGCATTGGCTGTATATGTATTTAGATTTATTTGGGTTTATGTACTATATCCTTTATTTTATCTATCAGTCAGTCCATTCCAAAAATTAATGAATGATGATGGAACAAATACGAAAGAGAAACCCCCTAAACGAAGTATGTATGCGTTAATTATGACTTTTTGTGGTGTTCATGGAACAATTTCACTCGCAATCGCATTAACGTTACCTTACTATTTAGAAAATCATGAGTCATTTAAGTATCGTAATGACTTACTCTTTATTTCTTCAGGTATGGTTATTTTAAGCTTAGTGATTGCACAAATCATTTTACCTTTTGTTACGAAAAATGCGCCTCCACCTAAAATAGGAAGTATGAATTTTAAAGAAGCAAGAATTTATATTTTAGAACACGTGATTGATTATTTAAACAAACGTTCCTCATTTGAAACAAGCTATCGATATGGAAATGTTATTAAAGAATATCATGATAAATTAACTTTCCTAAAATCAGTAGAAAAAGATGACGAGAATTCAAAAGAGCTGGAACGTTTACAACGAATTGCTTTTAACGTAGAAACAAAAACGCTTGAAAAATTAGCAGACGAAGGGGAAATTACGGAAAGCATGTTAGAAAACTATATGCGATTTGCTGAACGTACACAAGTTTATAGACAAGCTTCACTCATTCGTCGTATTATTGTTGGAATTAGAGGATTACTTTTGAAACGTCATATTCGTACACGTACAAATGCAGCTTCATCATTAAGTGTTACTGAAAACTTAATGGAACTTTCTAAAATCAATAAAAGAGTTCATTATAATGTTGTAAGCCGACTTGTTAAAGAGGCAAATGAAGATAATAAATTAGAAGTGGGTATGATATGTGATGGATATTTAATGAGAATAGACAACTTATCACCATCTAACTTCTTTAACACACGTTCTGAAGATTCAATTACTAAAATTAAGTTGAATGCTTTAAGAGAGCAACGTCGTATTTTAACTGAACTTATTAGTGATGAAGAGATTACAGAAGCAACAGCTTTAAAATTACGTGAGGCAATTAACTATGATGAAATGGTTATTGTAGACAGTTTAACTGATTAATTCAATAATGATTAATACTAAACCTAAGACAACTCGCTATGTCTTAGGTTTTTTAAGTATAAATGGAAGGTTTAACATTGAAATTTAAGATGTATTCCCCATATTGTAAGATAATAGAAGACAATCACATTACTCAACCATTCGTGATACAATAAGATGAAACTGTTTATGAGGTGAAATCATGTTAACTGAAGAAAAAGAGGATTATCTCAAAGCAATTCTAACTAATGGTGGTGATAGCTCTTTTGTTTCAAATAAAATACTATCTCAATATTTAGATATAAAACCACCTTCTGTAAGTGAAATGGTAAGTCGTTTAGAAAAAGCTGGATTTGTTGAAACTAAACATTATAAAGGGGTAAAACTCTCTGAAGAAGGTCTCTCTCATACACTCGATATTATAAAAAGACATCGTTTATTAGAACAATTTTTAATTGAAGTGTTAAATTATAATTGGGAAGAAGTACATCAAGAAGCGGAAATTTTAGAGCATAAAATTTCTGACTTATTTTTAGAAAGGATAGATAAACTGTTAAATTATCCTGAAACTTGTCCGCATGGGGGAGTTATTCCAAGGAATCATGTTTATAAAGAAAAGTATAATGATTCATTACTTGAATATGATGAAGGAGACATGGTAAACATTAAACGTGTTCGCGATAAAACAGATTTACTTGTTTATCTATCAAGTAAGCATATTTCAATTGGAGATAACATTGAAATAGTATCCAAAGATAAAACCAACAAAGTCATTATTATAAACAATGATACAACTATGACGATTCTAAGTTATGATAATGCAATGAATATATTTGTAGAGAAAAATTAAAAAAACGGTCATCTATTCATTTTGAATATGATGAGCCGTTTTTAAACCATAAATTTGTATATTAAATATAAAGAGAAACCGTTAATCATAATCCAAAATAGACTATAAAATAATGTTGGTAAATGTGTCAATTCAGCTAAAGTATTACCATCCCAATGTGTTTTTACTCTTCGGAAAGTCAATAATATAATTGTCCAACTAGATTGCAAAACTTCTCCTAATAGGACACCTAAGATAAGATGACATAGGAAGACTACGATATAAAAAATCATAAATTGATTATTGGCTTGCAATAAAAAGTACAATAATGAAATTAAAATGATTAAAACGATAATGGGAGACAATTTTCGAGATGTTAAAATAAGGTAATACATAAATATCAAACTATATAAGATTAAAAATAAGCTTGGATAGTTAAAATGAATGGTCCAAAAACCTATCATTAACATGATTGGTGGCATGACATATCCACCTAATGTCGTAATACATTGTCCAGTAACTGATTTAGATTGTGTTATTGCATAGCCTTGTTGTAACGTTTCTTTACGTTCACTAGGGCGTACAACAATGACAAGATCTTTAGCATGCCCCCCACTTAACTTATTAAATAGAATGTGACCCATTTCATGAGTCAGTACTGGAATATAATTTAAGTAAATATCTAAATATTGACTAAAAGAACAATGTCGATTTTGATGAATAATTATATAAAATATTGCTATAATAATGACTAAATAAATATTTAAGATAACAGTCGTAGTTAAAAATTGTTGCAAATAATCCATAATCAACCTCACGTTAATAGTGTGACTTCTATTATAAATCATTAAGATAAACTGGTCCTTTAGACTTTAGACGTATTTTTGAATACAATGGCAAAAATAATATATGATGAATAAGTTGAGGTTATTATAAATTCATTACAACATATAAAGAGAGTAAGAAAGCAGGGAGTTAACGTAAATGTATAGTTCAAAAAAGAAAAAAAACGATAAAGTAGATATATTAGGCGTACAATTCGATAATGTGACAATGTTGGATATGGTTGAAAATATTAAACATTTTTTTGAAAATAATACAAATGATAACTTGTTTATTGTAACTGCTAATCCTGAAATCGTAGTGTATGCTTCTGAACATGTAACCTATCGAAAGCTTATAAATAGTGCAAGTTATATCATTGCGGATGGTACAGGTGTAGTTAAAGCTTCTAATAGATTAAAACAACCATTAAAGCGACGTGTACCAGGTATTGAACTTATGGAAGAATGTATTAAAGTTGCACACGAGCAAAGTCAAAAGGTATATTTGTTAGGATCAAAAAATGAAATTGTTGCGCAAGCACAACACAAATTACAACAGAAATATCCTAATGTTACTTTTGAGTATCATCATGGGTATATTGACCTGTCAGATGAAACTGTAGTGAAAAGAATTCAACGTTTCAATCCTGACTATTTGTTTGTTGGAATGGGTGTTCCAAAACAAGAAGAATGGATTCAAAAAAATGAAAGTAATTTTAAGCATACAGTAATGATGGGCGTAGGTGGCTCATTAGAAGTGTTTAGTGGTACTAAAAAAAGAGCGCCTCGTCTTTTTAGAAATTTAAATATGGAATGGGTCTACCGATTACTTATTGATTGGAAGCGAATAGGTCGTATAAAAAGTATTCCTAAATTTATGTTTAAAGTTTGGAAATTGCAGAATAAGAAGAAAAAATAAAAGAGGATGAGACTTAAGCCTATGAATCACTTAGGTCTCTACCTCTTTTACTTTACAACAAAACGTTTTTCATCAAGTTGTTGTCTAAATGCTTTTTGATCTTTTTTAGATTTTTTCTTAAAATCTTTTAAAAATTGCTCATATTTAGGTAACACTGTATCTAATTCACCAAATTCTTTTAGCTTTCCACCTTCAATCCAAGCGATTTTAGTACAGAATTCACGCACTTGTCTGATATTATGACTTACAAAGAAAATCGTTTTATTTGCTTCTTTAAACTCATATATTTTATCTAAACATTTTTGAGTAAATGTTTGATCGCCAACAGATAGTGCTTCATCGATAACTAAAATGTCAGGATTAATCGTTACATTGATAGAGAAACCGAGTTTCGCACGCATACCGCTTGAATAGTTTTTAACAGGTTGATAAATGAATTCGCCAAGCTCACTAAATTCAATAACTTGAGGCATAAGTCTTTTAATTTCTTTCTTTTTAAACCCCATACAAAGCATTTTAAATTCAATATTTTCAATGCCCGTCAGTCTCCCATTTAAACCGGCATTAATGGCGATGACACTTACTTCACCATGACGATCTATATTTCCAGAACTTGGAGATAATGAACCACCAATCATATTGCTTAACGTGGATTTTCCTGAACCATTTATACCTACTAAACCAATCACATCACCTTCATAAGCAGTAATAGACACATCATTTAAAGCAAAGAAGGTTTTGTTTTTATTTTTAGGAATTAACGCATCTTTGATACGTTCTTTATTATTGCGATATATTCGATATTCTTTTGTCACATGATTTATGTTAACAGATACGCTCATGATTTTTCCTTTCTTATGATTTATTATATAGATTATAATACATCACTCAATAGTTGTTAAATTTATTAACCTAGTGTAAAGTGTATATGAGATTTTGTATCTTTTTTGTAAACAATATATTAATTTTACTTTCTTTTCTGAATTAAGTCTATCCTAATAAAATTTTCGACGAATAAGTTGCGTAAATATATAATGGATTTATATGAATCATTTTAAACGTTGATTTAGAAATTTTATAATAAAACGATTTTAATCAGTAGTTAAAGAAATTAAAAGCCATTATGAATTTACAATTGAAAGTGTGGTTTATTTCAATGTCGGCAGTAGGAACTGTTTTTAAAGAACATATAAAAAACTTTTATTTAGTGCAACGACTTGCACAATTTCAAATTAAAATAACAAATACAAATAATTACTTAGGTATGGCTTGGGAATTACTTAACCCAGCACTTCAAATTATGGTGTATTGGTTTGTCTTCGGTATGGGAATTCGTAGTAATCAACCGATACATGGCATTCCATTTATTTTATGGTTACTAGTAGGAATTAGCATGTGGTTCTTTGTTAACCAAGGTATTCTTGAAGGTACGAAATCAGTATCTATGAAGTTTAACCAAGTAGCGAAAATGAATTTTCCTTTATCAATTATTCCAACTTATATCGTAACAAGTAAATTTTATGGCCATATTGGCTTATTAGCACTTATTATTGCAATTTGTATGGGAAATGGTATTATGCCGTCTATCCATATTGTACAATTGTTAATTTACGTACCACTAACATTTTTCTTTGTGGCTTCTGTAGCACTTTTTACTTCAACACTTGGAATCATTGTTCGTGACACACAGATGATTATGCAAGCATTACTAAGAATTTTATTCTATATGTCTCCTATTTTATGGATACCAAAAGATACTGGAATTAGTAGCGTAATTAATGACATTATGAAATTTAACCCTGTATACTTTTTAGCTGAGTCTTACCGTGCAGCAATTTTATTCCATCAATGGTACTTTATTGAACATTGGAGATTACTTCTTTATAATATTATTATTATTTTAGTATTCTTTGTATTAGGGTCTATATTACATCGTAGATATCGAGATCATTTTGCAGATTTCTTATAAAATGTGTGCTAGATAAATCAATACTTACATTTATTAGTAGAGAGCCTGAAATGTATTAGATTGCATTTCAAGCTCTTTAGTATATATATCATGAATAAATATAAAATATCGACGATGTCGATAGAGATGTATGTGAAAAGGATAAGGAGTAGAGACAAAATCAATGTATTTCTGTCCTACTCTTTCTTTATAAATTATTTTATTAACGAGTAAGGGGATTAAATGATGACAAGAGTAGTGATAAAAAATATTTATATGACACTTATTACTATCGTAAACCAAATTTTTAGATTTAAACGACTAAAATCGAATCATATTGCGATTTTAATGACATTTCCCGAAGACGTTATGCCAATAATTGAGCAATTAAATCAGAAAGGTTATGAATTAACAGTCATTGCTAAAGAAAAAGAATGGGCTAAGCTAAAGCAATTTAAAAATGTATCTTTTGTTCCTGCAGGAAATAATCATATAGTGAGACATATCAAGACGATAAGTACAGCAAAAGTGATTGTGATTGATACATATTATCTTATGCTCGGAGGGTATCATAAGAAAAAAGGACAGACCATCATCCAAACATGGCATGCTTCAGGTGCTTTAAAAAATTTTGGTTTAACGGATCATCAAGTAGATTTAAATAATAAAAAAATGGTTCAACAATATAAAAGCGTTTATAAGGCTACTGATTATTATTTAGTCGGTGGAGAAGAGATGAGTAAATGTTTTGAAAGTGCTTTTGACGCTAAGCGCACTCAAATGCTTAAGTTGGGTCTACCTCGATTAACCAAATATTTTAAACTAGACCTTAAGACGGAGCAAAAAAAGTTAAAAAAATATTATAATATTCCTAATAAATTAGCATTATATGTGCCTACTTATCGTGAAAATCAAATGGATAATCGTCAAATTGATAAAGTATATTTTGAAAAGCAATTACCCAACTATACTCTCATTAATCAACTTCATCCATCAATCCCTAATAGTGAGCATATTGCGCCAACATCAGAACTAATAATGATGGCTGATATTATTATTAGTGATTATAGCTCTCTACCAATAGAAGCTAGTTTACTCAATAAGCCTACATTATTTTATGTATTTGACGAAGAAGAGTATGAAGAGGTACGTGGATTGAATCAATTTTATCGCGATATTCCAACATTTTATAAAGTGAAACATATAGATGAATTAGTGACTAAGATTAAATATAATGAAAAAGAAATAAAACCATTATTTAAAAATTGGCATAAATATAATAGTGAAAAAAGCTTAGAAAACGTATTGAAATTTATTGAAAAGTTGGTGAAAGAATGAAATTAGCGGTTATTATTCCAGTATACAATGCTGAAAATACAATTCGAAAAGCAGTTAAATCGATTGATACAACACATGACGTAGAAATTATTTGTATTAACGATGGATCAACAGATCGTACAAAACAAGTGTTAACTGAATTGCAAAAAGAAGTTAAACATCTCATTGTTTATCATCAAGACAATCAAGGAGCGGCAAAAAGTAGAAATATGGGTCTTTCTGCAATGTCAGATGATATCGATGCGTTTATGTTCTTAGATGCAGATGATCAATTTTTACCTGGAAAAATGGATCAAATGATTCAATATTATGAAAAAAATGAGCATCTAGATATTGTGATTGGGCAAATCGGTAGAGGATTGAATGGCGACTGGAAAGTTATTCCAACACACGAAGACATTCATCGTGAAGCAATAGTTTCTTTAGCAGAAGCGCCAGAAATACTTCAATCTATTGGACCAGGTGGCAAGTTATTCAAAGCTAAATTTAATACACTAAGATTCGATGAAGATGTAGTATTTTGTGAAGAACATACATTTGTCACTCGTGCTTATTTAATGGCAAGGGATATCCAACTAGTTCCTTTTATAGTATATGGATACAATGAGCGAGAAGGTTCTATTACAGATCAACGTGCAGATACGTTTATATCTTACTTAGAAGATGCTAGAAAAGTTCGATGTGAAGTCATGGATATGTTATTACTTGTCAACGAAAAAGCATATTATAGTTATCGAATGGATGACTTAATTGTCAGCTATCTCATTCAAGCATATTTAATAAAATACAGTAAAGTGACACTTCAAATTATAGACAAAATCACTCAATATATCAGAGATATGCAACATACAAATTATTCTGGAGAAGCGTTGTTTAGAATAGTACAAGCCGTAGAGCAAAGTGCGACTCATTGGACACGTGAGACATATGAGTTATGGAGACATACACTTATTGATGTAGGAATTGGGAGACCTGGTTTTTTACGTTTTCAAGCACAGGTAATGCCTAAAAAATTAGCATTCAGTGGAAAGCAATCATTGAAACGTATAATGAATAAGTAAATGAGAAAGGGTCTGGTCAATATAAAATTAATGGTATGTTAAATATATTTATGCTAAATTAAGATTATTAATTAATGTTAAATATTTGTAAAGGAGAAAGGAAATATGAGAAGAGTCATTACATATGGTACATATGATTTATTACATTATGGTCATATAGAATTACTAAGAAGAGCTCGTGAAATGGGTGATTATTTAATTGTAGCTTTATCTACAGATGAATTTAACCAAATTAAAAATAAAAAATCTTATTATGATTTTGAACAACGTAAAATGATGTTAGAATCTATTCGTTACGTTGATTTAGTGATTCCAGAAGATGGATGGGGTCAAAAAGAAACAGACGTTGATCGTTATGATGTTGATGTGTTTGTTATGGGCCATGACTGGGAAGGTCAATTTGACTTCCTAAAAGACAAATGTGAAGTTGTATACCTAAAACGCACGGAGGGTATTTCAACAACTAAAATTAAACAAGAGCTATACGGAAAAGATGCAAAATAATAATGTATTGAAGGCATATATAAACGCCTTAGAAGTTTAGCTATGTCTCAATCTTTGATTAAATCAAGTAGATAACAATAATTTGTTTGATTTGACTCATCCTTTTGGGAGTGAACAGTGAATTCAAAACGAATTCTAGGGCACTCCTATTTTTATGTAATAAAACATTTTAAATAAAATGCTATACTAAGAACAATCAATCAAATTACCAGTTAAAATACATTTTAATGTACATTTAAATTAGGATAAACACTAAATATAATATCAAAAATACAAATACAAATTGATGATTAAAGAGGTTTATTTATGAAACAACACAATCCATTATTTTTTCTATTTAAACGATTGTCTTGGCCTTATGGTTTAATAATAACTGCTGTTATCATTTCTTCGTTAGGAAGTCTTAGCGGATTATTGATTCCACTGTTTACAGGTCGCTTAGTAGATAAATTTTCTACTAATAATATTAATTGGAATATTGTCGTTCTATTTGCAAGTATATTTATCATTAATGCATTACTTAGCGGTTTAGGTATTTACCTCTTAAGTAAAATTGGAGAAAAAATGATTTATGGTATTCGTTCATTATTGTGGGAGCACATGATTAAACTGAAAATGCCATTTTTTGACAAAAATGAAAGTGGTCAGTTGATGAGTCGTTTAACTGATGATACTAAGGTCATTAACGATTTTATCTCTCAAAAATTACCACAATTACTACCAGCTATTATCACATTGATTGGTTCTATTATTATGCTGTTTATTATGGACTGGCAAATGACTTTACTGACTTTCATAGCTATTCCAATATTTATGGGTATTATGATTCCACTTGGAAGACGTATGCAAAAAATTTCAAAACATACCCAAGCAGAAATTGCCAATTTTAGTGGGTTATTAGGTCGTGTATTGACAGAAATGCGTTTAGTAAAAATTTCTAATACTGAACAAAAAGAATTAAATAATGCACATTATAACTTAAATGAAATATATAAATTAGGTTTAAGACAAGCAAAAATAGTAGCGATTATTCAACCTATTTCAAGTGTAATTATGTTATTAATGATAGCCATTATTTTAGGATTTGGTGCCATTAGAATTGCTACAGGTGCTATTACAGCAGGTGCTTTAATAGCTATGATTTTTTATGTGATGCAGTTATCTATGCCGCTTATGAACTTATCTACACTCGTTACTGATTACAAAAAAGCTGTAGGTGCAAGTCAACGTATTTATGAAATTATGCAAGAACCCGTTGAACCGATGGAACAGTTAAAACCCATTGCTAATATCAACATTGAGAATGGAGCACTTGAATTTAATAACGTAGAATTTAAATATGATGTAAAAACGATTCTTGATCATGTATCATTTCGTATACCTCAGGGTGACATTAGTGCTTTTGTTGGTCCTTCAGGTTCTGGGAAAAGTACTATTTTTAATTTAATTGAACGTATGTATGATATCGATAATGGTGATATTACATATGGCAATGAAAGTATTTATGATATTCCAATTACAAATTGGCGTAGCAAAATTGGATATGTCATGCAGTCAAACTCTATGATGACAGGAACAATTCGAGATAATATCTTATATGGTATTAACCGTAATGTCTCTGATGAAGAACTAATTAAATATGCAAAACTAGCAAACTGTCATGACTTTATTATGCAATTTGATGAAGGATACGATACATTAGTGGGCGAACGTGGATTAAAACTGTCCGGGGGGCAACGACAACGTATTGATATCGCTAGAAGTTTTGTGAAAAATCCAGACATATTGTTACTTGATGAAGCTACTGCAAATCTTGATAGTGAAAGTGAACAAAAAATTCAAGAAGCTTTAGAAGTATTGATGAAAGGTAGAACAACAATAGTGATTGCACACCGTCTGTCTACGATTAAAAAGGCAGGTCAAATTATTTTTATTGATCAAGGACGTGTGACAGGTGAAGGTACACATGACGAATTAATGAAATATCATGAGAAATATCATCAATTTGTGACTACACAAAATTTAAATAAATAATGGATGTCGAACATCCAAATATCACGATGATAAAGTAATCTATAATTTTACAGTGTAGATGAAAAAATCTTAGACTGATAAGATATAGTTAGTACACAAACACATTGCTTAAAAATTAATTGAATAAACATAAATAAAATTGGAGAGAATGATATTGAATAAACTATCAATAATTATTACATATTTTAATAGTGAAGAATATATTGAAGATTGTATTAATAGCTTAAAAACTCAAAGGAATCAAGATTTTGAGATCATTATTGTAGATGATGGTTCTACGGATCATTCAACACAAATCTTAAATAAAACGTTAGCATCTTATGATAAAGATGTGACGTTTATTCAACTTGAAACAAATACTGGTCATGCACATGCTAGAAATATCGCTTTAGACTTAGCAAAAGGTCAATACGTGATGTTTTTAGATGCGGATGATCAATTAGCCTCATATGCTATTGAATATTATTTAAATCATATTAATGGTTTAGATACATTAATTGCACCGGTACACAAATTTACAATGCAACGTCCTCAATATGTAGATAAAGATAAGATACGTTTGCAGTATCGATCACATCATTCATATCCTAATTCAATTTTACGAAAAGAAACTGCATGTAATATTTTATTTAGAAATGCAATTATTAAAGCACATGACATTAAATTTAATGAAGATTTAAGCATTTTTATTGATAATTCATTTGTATTAGATTATCTGAAATATGCTGAACATTTTGTTAGAATTGTTAATTTTCCGTTTTATTATCGTGGTGAAGTATATGATCCATTTAATGGTAATACATTAAGTGATCAAGATTTTATTGATAAATTTGAAGACTATACAAATAGTTTCTTTGATGCTATACAAAGAACTACAAATAAAGAAGTTAAGAAATTTTTAGTCCAAAGAATGAAAAATGAAATTAAAAAAGGTTTTGATCCTTCGCTTAGAGATATTAAAGCAAGATATATTGCTTTAGAACACACTCTAGTTAAAGTAGTAAAAGCACTAAAATGGAATATCATTAAAGATGGTAAGTTGTTATATAATCTTGAAATCATGTTTTTATCTATGGACGACATTGAGAATGCAAGATATGTGAATGAATTACGTAAAAAAACACGTTTATTTAAAAGTATTCTTACAAACAGTAAGATGAAAGAACGTGCTAAATATCAACTTACTGATAATGAAAATATGGTAGATCCACATACGATTGTATTTGAGTCATTTGGTGGTAAAAATTACAGTGATAGTCCAAAGTATATATATGAATATATGCAACAACACTATCCACAATATAAATATATTTGGGTCTTTTCTAAGCCTAATAACAATATTATTCCTGGAAATGCAACTAAAGTGAAAAAAGGATCCAAAGAATATTATGAGGCTTATGCTAAAGCGAAATACTGGATTTCGAATGCTCGATTACCATTGTATTTAAATAAAAAAGAGAATCAAATGTATATTCAAACTTGGCACGGTACACCGTTAAAACGTTTAGCAAATGATATGAAAGTGGTAAGAATGCCAGGAACAACAACAGCAAATTATAAAAAGAATTTTTATACAGAAGCATCTCGTTGGAATTATTTAGTATCTCCAAACCGTTATTCTACGGATATCTTTAAGTCTGCTTTTTGGATGAATGAAGAAAGAATTTGGGAAATTGGCTATCCAAGAAATGATGTATTAGTTACAAGACAAAATGATACTGAGTATATAGAACAAATTAAAAAAGATTTAAATTTACCAAAAGATAAAAAAGTCATTATGTATGCGCCAACTTGGAGAGATGATGAATTCGTTAAAAAAGGTCAATATTTATTTGATTTGAAAATAAATTTAGCTAATTTAAAAGAGCAAATTGGAGATGACTATGTCATTTTACTAAGAATGCATTATCTTATTGCAAATGCATTAGATCTAACTGGATACGATGACTTTGCTATTGATGTTTCAAATTATAATGATATTTCAGAATTATATTTAATATCTGATGCGCTTATTACTGACTACTCGTCAGTGATGTTTGATTATGGTATTTTAAAACGTCCTCAATTTTTCTTTGCTTATGATATCGAAAAATACGATAAAGGTCTTCGTGGCTTCTATATGAATTATATGGAAGATTTACCAGGAGAAATTATTACAGATGAATTTAAACTTGCTGAAGAATTAAAACATTTAGATACACATAAAGAAAAATATAAAGATAAAATTGAAGCGTTCTATAATGATTTTTGTTCAATTGAAAAAGGTCAATCTTCTAAATTTATAGCAGACTATATTCATAATGATATTCATGAAAATGAATCATAAAATCAAATGACATAAAGAATGGGAAAAATTTACTTTGAATTCGTTTTCCCATTCTTTTTCTATATAACCGTATTAAGTTTAAATGGTATTTATGATAAATAACATCAAAAAAGAAAAATAGACAATTATTTTATTAAATATGTTATTTTAACGAACATTTTCTCGTGGTATAATGTTAAATGTATTTTTTACAGAACATTAGTTGTTATTTTATGAAAATAGTACGGTTCTATTTAAGGGTAATGTGATACATATTAATTTTAAAATGTGGGTAGGTGTCTTATGTTTTTACTAATAAATATCATTGGATTACTTGTGTTTTTAGGAATAGCAGTTTTATTTTCTAGAGATCGCAAACATATTCAATGGAAGTCTATATTAATCTTAGTTCTTTTAAATGTATTCTTAGCATGGTTCTTTGTATATTTCCAAATTGGAAGATCGATTGTTGAAGGTTTAGCAGCTGCCATTGCTTGGATTATTCAATCAGCTCATACTGGAACAGGTTTTGCATTCAGTAGTTTTACAAGTGGTAAACAAATGGATATGGCAGTGAGTGCATTATTTCCAATTTTATTAGTTGTTCCACTATTTGATATTCTTATGTATTTTAATATTCTTCCTAAAATTATTGGAGGAATTGGTTTTGTACTTGCGAAAATTACACGTCAACCTAAATTTGAATCATTCTTTGGTATCGAAATGATGTTTTTAGGAAATACAGAGGCGCTTGCAGTCTCTAATGAACAACTTAAGCGTATGAACGAAATGCGTGTATTAACAGTTGCAATGATGTCAATGAGTTCTATTTCTGGAGCTATTGTAGGTGCCTATGTTCAAATGATTCCTGGTGAATTAGTGTTAACGGCGATTCCTTTAAATATTATTAATGCAATTATTGTCGCTTCTATTTTAAATCCTGTTACTGTTGAAGAAAAAGAAGATATTATCTATAGCATTAATAATGATGAAAAAATTGAACGTCAACCTTTCTTCTCATTTTTAGGAGATTCAGTATTAAATGCAGGTAAATTAGTATTAATTATTATCGCTTTTGTTATTAGTTTTGTCGCGTTGGCTGATTTTTTAGATCGTTTTATTAATTTGATTACTGGATTAGTAGGCAGTTGGATGGGTATGAAAGGTAGTTTTGGTTTAAACCAAATCTTAGGCGTCTTTATGTATCCATTTGCTTTATTGCTTGGCTTACCATGGGGTGAGGCATGGATAGTGGCACAACAGATGTCCAAAAAAATCGTTACAAACGAATTTGTAGTTATGGGTGAAATTACAAAAGTAATTGACACATATAGCGCACATCGTCGTGCAGTGATATCAACATTCTTAGTTTCATTTGCAAACTTCTCTACAATTGGGATGATTGTTGGTACATTAAAGGGTATAGTTGATAAGAAAACATCAGATTTTGTTTCAAAATATGTACCGATGATGTTATTATCAGGTATTTTAGTTTCACTACTTACTGCAGCATTTGTTGGTTTATTTGCATGGTAAGGTATTAAAATTTAAATCATTTTATAGTCAACCATTAGGAGTGAACATTGAATTCGAAAAGAATTCTATGTCACTCCTATTTTTATTATTCATTTTATTGCATGATAAAAACCAAGCATGCAAAGTGAGGAGACACTTTATATACTTGGTTTTTATGGGAAATGAATATTAATGTACTTGTAACGGTAAGGACTAGGTACTGTCACAGTACTTCGAGCAAAATTTGTTTTGTTACTATAAACAACACAAAGGAGATAACTTCTTGTAATTAAGAAGTTATACATAGTATAGCAAACTAATATTTATAAGTAAACGAAAAATTCAGAAAATTTCCACGTATTTTTTATTAGTACATTAGATTTAAAGATGAATATGTATCTTATTTAAATTAAATCTTTATATTTTAAGATATTTAAAATTTATTAATACATTTATTTTTAAAAAGCATATTGTAGGGAATGATGAGACTATGCTAACATTTTAATCGTTATAGTCGTAAAAGGAGTGAGTGTTTTTGAACAAAAATATAAAAAATATACTTTTAGTTATACTAGGCTCTTTTATCTTTTCAGCAGGAGTCAATGCATTTATTATATCAGGTAATTTAGGTGAAGGTGGCGTCACAGGTATTGCTATTGTATTATATTACGCTTTTCATATTTCACCAGCGCTCACTAACTTCGTTGCTAATGCAATATTGATTGTTATTGGGTATAAATTTTTAAGTAAAAAAAGTACGATATTAACAATTATTGCTACTGTACTTATTTCTGTTTTCTTAAGTCTTACAGAATCATGGCACGTAGAAACAGGTAATGTCATCATCAATGCAGTATTTGGCGGCACAAGTGTTGGACTAGGTATTGGAATAATCGTTTTAGCAGGTGGCACTACAGCTGGAACAACAATATTAGCAAGAATAGCTAATAAATACTTAGATGTTAGTACAGCATACGCATTATTATTTTTTGATTTAATCGTAGTAGCCATTTCTTTAACAGTACTACCGTTAAGTAAAGCATTGGTAACTGTGATTTCACTTTATATAGGCACGAAAGTAATGGATTATGTTATAGAAGGACTTAATACAAAAAAAGCAATGACAATTATTTCTAGCAAACCTGAAGAGGTAGCTAAGGCTATTGATGAACAAGTTGGTAGAGGCCTTACTATATTGAATGGACATGGTTATTATAGTAGAGAAGAAAAAGACGTTTTGTATGTTGTTGTAGCTAAAACTCAAGTAACTCGTGCCAAACGAATTATAAAAAAAATAGATAAGAATGCTTTCTTGGTTATTCATGACGTGCGTGATGTTTATGGAAATGGTTTTTTAATCGATGAATAAAAAAGGGCCCTAAAAATTTGAGGCGTTTTATGTATATCTCAGATTTTTAGGGTTATTTTTTATAATCGTCTCATAGTAAAAAGAATAGTCAAAAATGTGTATAAATGGTATAATAGCAATAATTAATTGAGAACGATTATCAATAGATGTCGTAAATATTTTTTGTACAAAGGTAGGGCCTATATATGAATCGTTTAAATGCATCTCAAGTAGATATAGGATATAGAAATACGACAATTATAAAAGAATTAGATGTTCAAATACGTGATGGTAAAGTCACATCAATTATTGGACCGAATGGTTGTGGGAAATCTACATTATTGAAAGCACTCTCAAGACTGATTGAAGTGAAAAAAGGAGAAGTATTACTTGATAATCAAAACATTCAACATCAATCTACAAAAGAAGTAGCTAAAAAAATTGCAATTTTACCTCAAACTCCAACAGTGACTGACAGTATAACAGTTGAAGAACTCGTTTCATATGGACGTTTTCCTCATCAAAAAGGATTTGGACGATTATCTAAAAAAGATAAAGATGAAATTGAATGGTCATTAAACGTAACAGGCATTACAGAATTTCGTCATCAATCGATTAATGATTTAAGTGGGGGACAAAGACAACGTGTATGGATAGCAATGGCTTTAGCACAAAAAACAGATATTATTTTTCTTGATGAACCTACAACGTACTTAGATATTTCTCATCAGTTAGAAATTTTAGAATTGGTGCAACATTTGAATAAAGAATTAGGGTGTACGATCGTTATGGTCTTACATGATATCAATCAGGCAATTCGATTTTCGGATTATTTGTTAATCATGAAAGAAGGACACATTATAGATAATGGACCTACTGACCAAGTATTATCTAAAGAGATATTAGAAAGTGTGTTTAATATAGATGCAGTATTAGGAAAAGATCCTAGAACAGGGAAACCACTTTTAGTCACTTACAATTTACTTGAAAAAAGATAAGATTGATTATAACTTCAGCAATATAGCTACAATTATTATGATGTTGGATACCTATCTCAGTCATTTTTAATGTATAGGCAGTCAATGACTAATATTTTGTCTAATACACAAATATTCGCGCTTTCAGATAAGTTATTTTATAATGAAAACACACGTTGATTAAGGTTCACTTTAATAAAAAATCAAATTCGTTATTTAATTGATTGACTGGAGTTGAAATGATGACAACTATAGTTATTATTAGTCATAGTGAAGAAATAGCTAAGGGAACTAAAAATTTATTAAATAAAATGACAAATGACATAAATGTGATTGCTTATGGTGGAGTAAATGGTGAAATTGGAACTTCATATGATGATATTGAACAATTGATTAATCAGTTAGATGATGATGCATTATGTTTTTATGATTTAGGATCATCAGAAATGAATATCGATTTAGCAATTGATATGTATAAAGGTAAGTATCATATTTACAAAGTAAATGCACCCATTGTAGAAGGAAGTTTTACAGCAGCAATGTCTTTAAGTGTTGGTAAAACTGCTAATGAAGCGATTCAAGAAGTGAATCGTTCTTCATTTAAGTCTACAGCATTTAAATAAGTAATGATAAATTTTGATGTTTTTTTTATATAAAAAAAAGGTTATAAAATGATTATCCAAAATGAATATGGTAAAATAAATAGCATGATATTGATGATGAAAGTAGGTGGACATTATGCTACAAGAAGATATTAAATTTTACGTTCTGAACGGTAAATTTGAAGAAATTAAAAATATAATGTCCAATATTGATTTTATGGAATTCGAAGAAGTATATATATCCTGTGCTCATGAACAAGAAAACATTATGTTTTATACTTGTATATTAGATATGATGAAGGCTAATGAAACAGCAGAATTACATGATTTAGCATTTTTATTATTAGTCTATCCTTTGAGTGAAGTGGAAGGTGCTTTAGAAGCGGCATATTATCATGCAGATGCTTCTATTCAGTTAACAAATGGTAAAGAAATAAAAAGTTTGCTTCAAATGCTATTATTATATGCTATACCTGATCCAATTATTTCAGATTCTGAAGCGTTTAAAGTAGCTAAACAAATTTTAAAATTAGATCCTAATAATCATGTAGCAAGAAATGTGTTAAAAGATTCAGCTAAACGCATGGATAATGTTATAGTAAATTTTGATGAATTAAAGAAATTTGGAAGTTCAAAATAATATAGTGAAATAAGAGAGTTAGATAATGAATAACCATAGTTATTCATTTTATCTAACTCTTTTTTAATAATATTTTACTTAGTAACTCAAATATAATTTTTTGTGACAAATTATTAAAAATATTAAATTTTTTAAATTGTTTGTAAGGGTATTAACACTAGTATTTAGAAGCGATAAGCGTTGTCTCGCAACGTTTATGCACTGTTGCATAATATTATTAGTACGTTATAATTTTGAATGTGTCAAAAATAAGGAGGTTAATTAATACATGGGGTTGAATAAAGAATCTATAAAAATAGGTTTTGCTTATGTGGGGATTGTAGTAGGCGCAGGATTCTCTACAGGGCAAGAAGTAATGCAATTCTTCACGCCTTATGGTTTATGGTCATATATTGGCGTGTTAATATCAGGATTAATTTTAGGATTTATAGGACGACAAGTCGCTAAAATTGGAACGGCTTTTGAAGCAACAAACCATGAATCAACATTACAATATTTATTTGGTGAAAAATTCAGTAAAATTTTTGATTATATTCTAGTCTTTTTCTTATTTGGGATTGCTGTAACAATGATTGCAGGTTCAGGCGCAACGTTCGAAGAGAGCTTTGGTATACCTACATGGCTTGGCGCGTTAATTATGACGGTCGTTATTTATTTAACACTATTATTAGACTTTAATAAGATCGTAAGAGCGTTAGGTTTCGTTACACCATTCTTGATTGTCATGGTAGTTCTTATTGCTATATATTATCTATTCGCTGGAAGTATCCCTATCAGTAAAGTTAATAGTACAGTAGATCATCCAAGTTTATTCTTAGGTATTATTAGAGGGTTAATGTACGGTGGATTAGCTTTTGCTGTAGGATTTAGTACGGTTGTGGCGATTGGTGGAGATGCATCTAAACGTCAAGTATCTGGTGCCGGTGCTTTATTTGGTGGTGTAGTGTATACTGTTTTACTTGCACTGATTAACTTTGCACTACAATCAGAATATCCACAAATTAAAAATGAACAAATTCCAACTTTAAAATTGGCGAACGAAATTCATCCATGGCTTGGATTAGTTTTAACAGTGATTATGTTAGCAGTAATGTATAATACTATTTTAGGATTGACTTATTCGTTTGCTGCACGTTTCACTGAGCCATACAGTAAAAAATATCATATATTTATTGTTATTATGATGATTGCAGCCTTTATTTTAAGTTTCGTTGGTTTTGCAGATTTAATCAACTTCTTATATAACATTATGGGCGTAGTTGGATTATTTATTGTGGTAGCAGTGCTTATTAAATATTATTTACGTAAAAGTGATAACAAAGACCACATTGCTTAAAATTAATAAAATAAATAATCCATAAAAAAACTGCCTACAAAGTTAAATAACTCATAGACAGTCTAAAGCAATTCGTGTAATTAACACGAATTGCTTTTTTGCATTTTGAACGTAGCGTATAATACATATTGTAATTAAAGTAGTAATTTAGCCATAATATATTTATTAAAATATTGATTGTTGATCAGTAATTTATTTTTAAGTTCGCCTTCAATATTAAATCCAGCGCCTTTAAGTAGCATGAGTGCGTGTGTATTTTCAGGAACGACTGAAGCTTGAAGACGTTTAATATTATGGTTAAGAGCCCAAGCTTCAACAGCATTAATTAAAGCAAGTCCAATACCTTTTTTTTGATAAAATTTAGTAACACCAAGTGTAATGATTGCTTCGTGTTGTGTACGTTCGTATTTTTCAGTAGTGACGAATATACATCCAACGAGTTGATCATCTTCTTCAGCTACATATATGGTATTTCTCGGAGAAGTGATAACACGCTCTAGAAGATTACTAATAGAAGAAACACTAGGGTTAAATTCTCCAGGATTATAAAGTGTATAATCAGATTCATCATATATTTTAGTTAATAATGTTGTCAAAGCTTCAGTATCTTTTATACTAATTTCACGAATAATATGAGCCATTCGGCTTCCTCCTGAGATAGTAATATAACATATATTATACCAATTATTTAAAAAATATACATATTTAGAATTTTAAAAAGGAGTAACAGAATAATGAAACCTAATGTATTATTAGCGGGTGGTAGTGGTTATATAGGTAAGAATATTAGCAGTGCGATAGAAAATGATGCAAATTTGTTTGCTTTATCTAAATATCCAAATACAAAAAAAGAGTTTAATCATAATATAAAATGGCTAAAAAAAGATATTTATAATTATGAAGATGTTAAATCAGCAATGTCAGGTATGAATATTGCAGTATTTTATTTAGATCCTAATAAAAATTCTGCCAAGCTTACTCAAGCAACTGCACGTGATTTAAATCTCATTGCAGCCGATAATTTTGCAAGGGCAGCAGCACAACAAGGAATAAATAAAATTTTGTACGTAAGCGGTAGTCGCTTTGATAGTGAGACAATACAGTGTTTAAAAAACTATGGTGTTCCTGTTGAAACGACTGAGACCTATATCAAGCGCTCTCATATTAATGTTGAGTTACAAGCGTCTAAGTATAATGATATACGGTCAGCATTAAGAATGATATTACCTAGGAAATGGTCTTTAGAACAATTAGTCGCTTATTTTTTTAAATGGCTGAATGATACACATGGTACATTTTTACACACGAAATATATAGAAAATCGATATATAATATATGCTCGTAACGAATGTAAGCCTCTATTAGTAATGAAAAAAGAAGTAAATGATAATCGTTTAATTACATTTAATTTAGTAGGCGGTTCAATTATAAAAAAACGTTCTAAAAAACAAGGGAAATTGGAATTTCGTCAAATTAAAGGAACGCGTTTAGTAATTGTTCAACTATATGATTATATTCCTAAATTGTTATGGCCACTCTATTATTTTTTTCAAGCTCCCGTACAAAGTTTAATTATGAGAGGGTTTGAAATTGATTGTCGTATTAGGCATTTCAATGGACGTGTGCAATCAGGAGAAAAAATGAAATATACAAAGTGATAGGATGAAAACATATGCAAATATTATTAGTAGAAGATGATCAGACGCTTTTTCAACAACTAAAGAAAGAATTAGAAAATTGGGATTTTTTTGTTTATGGTGTCAATGATTTTAGTAACGTAATGGAAACATATCATAATGTTCAGCCAGAAATCGTTATAATGGATGTGCAATTACCTAAATATGACGGATTCTATTGGTGTCGTCAAATTAGACAAGTGTCTAATGTGCCTATTTTATTTTTATCGTCACGTGATAATCCTATGGATCAAGTGATGAGTATGGAATTAGGTGCAGATGATTATATGCAAAAGCCTTTTCATACCAACGTACTAATTGCGAAGTTACAAGCAATTTATCGACGCGTATATCAATTTGGCGTAGAAGAAAGACGTACATTAAATTGGCAAGATGCACTAGTCGATCTTTCAAAAGATAGTATTCAAAAAGGCGATAAAATCATTTATTTATCTAAAACTGAAATGATTATTTTAGAAATGTTAATTCAAAAACAAAATCAAATTGTGACTAGAGATACATTAATTACAGCGTTATGGGATGACGAAGCGTTTGTTAGTGATAACACATTAACAGTCAATGTAAATCGATTACGAAAAAAATTATCTGAGATCGGTATGGAAACAGAAATTGAAACAAAAGTAGGTAAAGGATATATGGCACATGAGTAATGTGAAATGGTTTTGGCTATTTCTTAAAACACGAAGTAATTGGATATTTTGGATTATATTTTTACAGTTTGTATTTTTAGGGATGGCATATATAGACTATGATATGGCAATTGAAAGTGTAGCGTACATTGTCCTATTAAATATAGGTTTAACTTGTATATTTCTTGTTTTTACTTTTTTAAGAGAAGTAAAATTATATCAACATTTTTATAATAATAAGGAAATCGAAGAAATTAAACACAAAGAATTAGCTGAGAATCCGTTTCAACAGGAAATGGTGGACTATTTATATCGTAAATTATTGTTTCACAAAGAAAGAGCTACTGAACAACAAATTCATATACAAGCGTCGGAACAATCGTTAACTGAATTTGTTCACGATATTAAAACACCTGTTACAGCAATGAAATTATTAATTGATCAAGCTGAAGATATGGAACGTAAGAAAGCCTTACTTTATGAATGGTCAAGAGTGAATGAATTATTAGATAAGCAACTTTATTTAACACGTCTTGAATCTAAAAATAGAGATATGTATTTCGAAAAAGTACCATTAAAACGTTTAGTGATAGAAGAAATTCAACTTACTCGTCATATCAGTCAAGTTAAAGGTATTGGCTATGAATTAGAATTTGATACGAATCCAGAAGTATTTACAGATGTAAAATGGTGTCGCATGATGATTAGACAGATTTTATCTAATTCTTTGAAATATTCTCAAGGAAAAGATATTGTTATTCGATCGTTAGCTAAAAAAGACCATATCGCTTTAGAAATTACTGATTATGGACGTGGGATTAGCGCTAAAGATTTACCACGTATCTTTGAAAGAGGCTATACTTCTACCGCAAATCGTAATGAAACAACTTCTTCTGGAATTGGTTTATACTTAGTAGAAAGTGTAAGACATCCATTAGGTATTGAAGTAGAGGTCGAGTCGACGGTGGGAGAAGGAACAACATTTATTTTAACGTTCCCTATTCAAAACGAAGTCATAGAAAGAATGTCACAAGAGAAATTAAGTCTATCATAATGGTGTTGTTAAAATAGAGTATAAGTATAATTGTTCGCTTTATAGAAAGAAGATATTGGACTTTACTATAAAAAGTTTGAACTAAAACTTATATAATATTTAAAGTAAATACATAAATTAAGCGTATGGAAATATCATTTTAGTGTCATAAGTGAGTAGAACATTGGGTGAAGCCTGAGACTTTATAATGACGTCTCAGGTTCATCTATAGCACTCAATAGTTAAAATATATGATAGTGAGGGACATTCTAAATTGACAATATTACAAGCAAAGCAAATTGTTAAAACATATGGGATAAAACAAACGATACAAGAAGTGTTAAGAGGTATTGATTTAAACATTGAAACAGGAGAGTTTGTTTCAATTATGGGACCTTCTGGCTCTGGTAAAACAACATTACTTAATGTTTTAAGTTCAATAGATTATTTATCACAAGGATCTGTCATACTAAATGGAAAACAATTGGAAAAGTTATCAAATAGGGAACTATCAGAAATTAGAAAAAAAGATATTGGATTTATTTTTCAAGAATATAATTTATTACACACACTTACTGTAAAAGAAAATATTATGTTGCCTTTATCAGTACTTAAATTAAATAAGGAAGAAATGAATAAACGTTATAGACAAATTACTGAAGCGCTTAATATATATGATATTAGTGATAAATATCCGTCTGAAATCTCAGGAGGACAACGTCAACGAACATCTGCAGCGCGTGCATTTATTACATATCCTAAAATTATTTTTGCGGATGAACCAACAGGGGCTTTAGACTCTAAGAACACTAGAGATTTACTCATACGTTTTGA
This sequence comes from Staphylococcus sp. HMSC034C12, assembly GCF_001835895.1. Classification (NCBI taxonomy): domain Bacteria; kingdom Bacillati; phylum Bacillota; class Bacilli; order Caryophanales; family Staphylococcaceae; genus Staphylococcus; species Staphylococcus sp. HMSC034C12. Next base: position 69,926 of record NZ_KV826304.1, read on the forward strand.
AAAAATAAATAAAATCTATGATGTAACTATTATTATGGTTACACACGATCCACTTGCAGCAAGTTTTTCTAATCGTGTTGTAATGTTGAAAGATGGCTTAATATTTACTGAAATTTATCAAGGACAAGATAATAAACAATTATTTTATGAAGAAATATTAAGAGCCCAAAGTATATTAGGTGGCAAGGTTTATGAGTTTTAGCTATATTATTTGGAGAAATTTCCTAAGAAATATTAAGCACTATGCTATTTATATGTTTTCATTAGTCATTAGTACTGTTTTATATTTTAGTTTTATTAAGATTAAATATGTTCATCATCTCCATATACATGAGTCTTTATCTATTATTAGAGAGGGTTCTAAAATAGGAAGTTATTTTCTATTTATAATCATCGTTGTCTTTATTATGTATACCAATATTCTTTTTATTAAAAGACGAAGTTACGAATTGGGACTATTACAGATTATGGGGTTAAATAAAGTAAGTATTATTTATATGTTTATGTTAGAACAATTGTTTATTTTCTTGATCACTGCAGTTTTAGGTATGATTATAGGGATTGTTGGGTCTAAAATTTTACTTATGATTATATTGAAATTATTAGGTATACATACTTCGGTATCGCTTATTTTTAGTGTAGACGCTATAATTCAAACCTTATTTATTTTAATCGTTGCATATATTTTAATTATTCTTCAAGCTATCATTTTCTTAAATAAATATTCTATTACACAATTAATGGAGTCTGAAGAATATATAGATGAAACAGGTAAACATATTACATTTGGAGAAATTATTCTAGGAATTTTAGGTATTGTTTTCATTTTGGCAGGATATTATTTATCCACACGATTTGTTGAATTATTAGATGATATCGTATTACCTTTTATTATTTTATTTTTAACTGTGATCGGAGCCTATTTCTTTTTTAGAAGTTCAGTGTCTCTAATATTAAAAATAATTAAATCATTTAAAAGTGGAAATGTAACTGTAAATGATGTTATTTTCACTTCTGCATTAATGTTTAGGATTAGAAAGAATGCTTTTTCTTTAACAATCATTTCTATTATTTCTGCTATTACTGTATCTGTCCTATGTTTTGCAGCAATTAGTCGAGGATCTTTAAGTAAAGAAATTTTATTAGAATCACCGTATGAAGTAACAACGAACAACGACACCTTGTCCGAAAAGTTAAAATATCAATTAGAGCAACAGCATATTGCATATAACTATAATTATAAGCAAGTAGTGTACACGCATTTATATAAAGATCATCTATTTGATGTAAATGCAGCTAGACCTTATTCGGTGACTATAACAAGTGAAGATTACTTTTCAAATATTTCTTTGAAAAAAGGACAAGCAGATTTAATTATCCCAGAAGATGTTATTCCTGAATTAACTAAACATCGGCCACACGGAACAACACTGATTGGTACGAAGCGACATCATACTAAAGTTCAACTTCAAAAAGTGATTCATAAAGTTTATTTTAAAGAGAGTATAGATTTAGGTGGACCGACACTCGTGCTTAATAACGGGGATTATCAATTTATAAAACAACATGTTAAAAATAAGGACATCATTTCTCAACATGGTTTTGATTTAAAACATACAAAAGATATACCTAAATTAGAAAAGACTATCAATCACATGAATCAGAATTTAAAAACTAGAAGTCAGATAGCAAGCGAAATTTCAAGTTTAACAGGAATTTTATTATTTGTAAGTTCTTTTTTAGGTATTGCATTTCTTATAGCAACTGGATGTATTATCTATATTAAACAAATTGATGAAACTGAAGATGAATTAGAAAATTATTCAATATTACGTAAATTAGGTTTTACTCAAAAAGACATGGCTAGAGGTCTAAAATTGAAAGTGGCGTTTAACTTTGGACTACCTTTGGCTATTGCTTTACTTCATGCATATTTTGCAGCACTTGTATTTATGAAATTTATAGGATTTACAAATCAAATGTCCATTTTTATAGTTATGATTATTTATACAATAGTATATAGTATGTTTGCATTTATTGCTTATAATCATTCTAAGCGAACGATCAATCACTCAATTTAAGAGAGAATATTTCGAGTTTGTAAAGAATTTGTAAATTTATTGTAGAGATGAAAAAATTATGATATTTTCAATTAGAGACAAATTAGGTGTTAAGTAGAAGTGTATCGTAATTGGTATAACATTATATTTACATAAACTTTACAAAAGCTTTCTAAATAATGTTTTAAAATAAGCTATTGTAAATGTAGCTCATTTTTAAATTGTCTTAAATTAAATAATAAACGTGTGATTGATAGCAATCGCTAAAATGGAGGCATTATAATGTTCACTAAGAAAAAGGATAAGTTTATGGTTCAATTAGAAGAAATGGTATTTAATCTGGACCGTGCAGCTGTAGAATTCGGGAAAATGGATTTTAATACCCATTTAGATTTAAAAGCTTATTCTGATAACATTAAAACGTACGAGTCACATGGTGACGAACTTATGCACAAGGTCATTAGCGACTTAAATCAAACATTTATCACTCCTATTGAACGAGAAGACATTCTATCATTGTGTAATGCAATCGATGATGTACTTGATGCAATGGAAGAAACATCTGGAATGTTTGAAATGTATTCAATTGAATATACTGATGAATATATGGCTGAATTTGTTGACAATATTCAAAAAGCTGTCGCTGAAATGAAATTAGCAGTTGGTTTACTTGTTGATAAAAAATTATCTCACATGAGAATTCACTCAATTAATATTAAAGAATTTGAAACAAATTGTGATGGTATATTAAGACAATCAATTAAACATATCTTTAATAGTGAAACAGATCCAATCACTCTAATTAAAATTAAAGATATTTACGAAAGCTTAGAAAATATCGCTGATAAATGTCAAGCTGTTGCTAACAACTTTGAAACAATTATCATGAAAAATAGCTAAGGGAGTTTTAAATTATGGAATATGTATTAGTCATCACTATAGCTATCGTTGTATTTTCTCTAATCTTTGACTTTATCAATGGCTTTCATGATACAGCAAATGCAATTGCTACTGCGGTTTCTACGCGTGCATTGACACCAAGAACAGCTATTTTTCTAGCTGCAGTTATGAACTTTATAGGTGCACTTACTTTTACAGGGGTAGCTGGAACAATTACTAAAGATATCGTAGATCCATTTAAATTACAAAATGGTCTAGTAGTAGTATTAGCGGCTATTATCGCTGCTATTGTTTGGAATTTGGTTACTTGGTTATATGGTATACCAAGTTCTTCATCGCATGCCTTAATCGGTGCTATTGCTGGAGCTGCAATAGCTGCACAGGGATTTACAGTATTACATTATCAAGGTTTTACTAAGATTATCATTGTATTAATTATTTCACCAATTATTGCATTTTGTGTTGGTTTTATCATGTATACAATTGTTAAAATTGTTTTTAAAAATGCGAATCTTACGAGAGCAAATCGTAATTTCCGCTTTTTCCAAATGTTTACTGCAGCGCTTCAATCGTTTTCACATGGTACAAATGATGCTCAAAAATCAATGGGTATTATTACTCTTGCCTTGATTGTAGCGAATTTACAAGATCCAACGAATGTGGAACCGGCATTATGGGTTAAAATTGCTTGTGCCACAGCAATGGGTCTAGGAACTGCAATTGGTGGTTGGAAAATTATTAAAACAGTAGGCGGAAATATAATGAAAATACGACCTGCTAATGGAGCAGCTGCTGATTTATCTTCAGCATTAACGATTTTCGTTGCTTCATCATTACACTTCCCATTATCTACAACACACGTTGTATCGTCATCAATTTTAGGTGTAGGTGCATCAAATCGTGCAAAAGGTGTAAAGTGGAATACAGCTCAACGTATGATTATTACATGGATTATTACGTTGCCAATTTCTGCTATTTTAGCAGCAATTATATTTTGGATTTTAAATATTTTTCTTTAAGGTAAATTAACCACAAAATAAGCTTGAGACATAAACATGTCTCAAGCTTATTTTGTGGTTTGAATCATATTAATGAATATAGTTATAGCTAGAAACTAATGAAGCAGGAATCACACGAGTATCTGTATTATAAGGCCCATATGTATAATTCATTTCTGAAATTAGAATACTACCATCTGGATTCACACGCTCCACATATGCTACATGGCCATAATACCCAGCAGTCGATTGCATAATTGATCCAACAGTAGGGGTATGATTAACAATATAACCATCTGAAGCAGCATTATAAGTCCAATACTTAGCATCAGACCAATATGTACTAATGGGTGATCCAGCTTGAGCGCGACGATTAAATACATACCACGTACATTGACCAGCAGTGTATAAATTTTGATGGTTAAAGGTTGGTGAAGAATAACCAGTGCTTTGGGAAGCAGTAGTAGACGATGAGTTTGTAGTACTCGAACTACTTGGAATTTTTAATACTTGACCAGGGTAAATTAAATAATTTGAAAAATTATTTGCATTCATTAAGTCAGTAACTGAAGTTCCATATTTATTAGCGATACGAGAAAGTGAATCACCAGATTGAACAGTATAAGTAGTAGAAGCCTTACTTGATAAACTACTTGATGTAGTAGTAGATGATCCATTAATAGTTAGTACTTGTCCTGGAAAAATTAAATTATCATTTAAGTGATTATTTCGTTTAAGCTCATCAACAGGCATATTATATTTGTTTGCAATACTCCATAAGGAATCTCCAGGTTGAACAGTATATTGTGTTGATGCTTCAGCATGATGAGAGAAAAATGCTACAGCGCCTGACACAATAGACAACGTAAAAGCTAACTTTTTCAAACTACGTATCCTCCTTGAATTTTAAAATTTATTTTTAGAATTTAATATTGTTAAATTTGTATAATTCATCTTTTTATATCACACGCATATACTATCAAAAAAATATAAGAATATGTGGGTTGTTATTATCTTGTAATATTATTAAAAGTAATACTATTTTTTGTAAATAGATAAAAACCTTGATACAGTAGTCTTTAACAGTTTTATTTAGATAAAATTAAATTTTTTTAAAAAGAAATTTGTAATATTTCTTATAGTAAAATTGAAGCAAGTACGTATCATGTAAGAAGTAGGTTGAATTGTGTTTAGTGATTTAAACTTGTAATAATTTTTATATTTTCTTGATAGGATGCTTACTTAAAAGTAAATAAATTATACTATTTTTGTATTCCCAACAAATATTGTACAATATTTGTAAGACACTATTTAAAAGAGGAGTATAAGATGTCAAGTTCTTCAAATTTAGTAAATCATCAACATCAGAATGTACGTTCAAAAGATAATACTCAACAAAATCATGCATATCGTAAAGTTTGGCTATTTTTTACATATTATTGGCTTATTTTTGGAATTGGCTGTTATTTAGGTCAATATTTGCCAGTAGAATGGCGACGTCCTTTATCAATTACATTATTTGTCATTGTATTAGCGACGTTATTTATTAAAAGAGCACGTAAATATGGTCTTATTATTTCGCATATCTATGCTATTATTATTGGTTTATTATCGTATGCAACATTTTCAATGTATATGCAAAATTTAGGAGCAGAGGTTTTTTATAAAAATATATTGTTAGCCATTATAGCATTCATTGTATTTGGAATATTGGGGTATTTTGTTATTCATGATGCTTCTAGCTTAGGTAAATATTTATTTGTAACGTTAATTGCCCTTATTATTGCTAGTCTAGTTGGCTTATTTATTCATAATTCAATATTCCATATCGTTATTACAATGGTTAGTTTAGTCTTGTTTTTACTATATACATTATTTGATTTTAATCGCATGAAACATGGTAGATTTACGCCAAGAGAAATGGGGTTTAATTTATTTCTTAATTTATTAAACATCATTAAAGATATATTGAATTTAGCAAACCGTTTTAAAAACTAGACATTCATATTTATAATAAGTTGAATATTTAGAAAAGATGTTCTCACATTGTTTTCAAAACATTTTAAATAAAGAGTAGTCTAAAGCTGTTTATTTTATTAAAGTAAGAAGGCAATTATAGAGCATCTTTTTTAGATAATTATGAAATGTATTTAATATAAAATCAAACTTAATTTAATTTTATACGTATTTTTGATTTAGTATTAATGTTGTGATAGATTTACATTTAAACACTTATAAATTAGCATTTTTATATAAACACATTAAAAGAAGGACTACCAAGATTAGAAAGAGGTTAGTATATGTCTAATGGGTATTTTCACGTACTTACTAAGCATGAATATCAAATGACACGTTGTCAAGATGGTATCATATTGCTGTTCCCAATAGAAGGTTCATTAGAAATTCAACATTTTGCCAAAAAAGTGACGATTAATAATGATCTCTACGTTATAAACAATAAAGATATTTTTTCAATTAATAAGAATGAGAAAACATTAATGATTTATATTGCAAGTGATTGGTTTAAAGAAGAAGGATTTAATTTCTTTGATTATAAATATTCAATTAATTTAGTTAAATCTATTAATGCAATAAAAAAAGCATTATTACAGATAACAATGAATCATATTAATCATAAATCTGTTTCAGAAGATAACAAATACATAGTTGACATTGTTCAAATTATTGGAAGACAAGGTAGTGTTGAAATAGATATTGCTAATGATCAATATAATTATGCTTATTATGGGGAGTTAAGTGAAGTATTAGACTATATTAACGAAAATATTGAAAAGAAATTAACATTAAAAGATGTTTCATCTAATCTATTTACATCTAAATCTAATTTATCATCACAATTTACACAGTTGTTAAATATTAGTTTTAAAACTTATGTAGACACTTTGAAGATTGCAAATTCATTTGAATTATTATTGAAAACAGACGATACGATTAGTTTAATTAGTGAAAAAGTAGGGTTTAGTAATGCTTCAAGTTATTCTAAAACGTTCAAAAGTTATATGGGAATGACACCAAATGAATATAGATCATGTAATAAATATGAAAAAATGATTTTTATGGATTATGAAACTCATATTGATGATAGTCTACAAAATATAAGAGATATGATTCTGTCACAACAATATTATTATCAAAAGAAAACAGAACATAAAATATATATCGATTCAAAATTAGATACGTTTATTAAACCTTATCAATGTGTAGTACAAATCAATACGATTGAAGAAATAAAACTGTTATTTTTAGAGAAATATATCGATTATCTTGACGAGAATCCATCATTAATGATTTATGTAAGAGTAGATATGAAGGAAATAAAAGAACACTTCACTGTTAAAGAACTTCAGCGAATATTTGAATATATTATTAGAAAAAATCTAAATATAAGTTTTAAACTTGAAGATTTAAATCTAATTAATTTTCTTGAAATAACATATGAAAATGTATTAGATTATCTTGAAATACACCAAGTTGAAGTAAATGTAAATCACGAATTAGGTATTGTTTTTGATTTAGAAAAGATTGATTTAAAAGCCATTTATCGTATGATATTAAAAATACAACATAAAACAAATCGGTTTTCTTTTGGATTAGAAATTAGCAATTTGCTAAATAATCCAGTTTTATTTAAAACTTTAGAATCGCAAATTAAAAGAGTGAATTTCCAATTTCTGTTTATTGATAATTCAAAACTAAATCAACCCTATTTAATAGAAGGTAATAATCGTTTATTAGTAAAGAATATATTACATTATCAAAATATACGTGAAATTTTAAATCACATCGATTTAGAAAATCAAAGAATCATATTTTTAAACGTTGAAAATCATGTGTTTTTAAATAGTGAATATAATGACTTAAATAGTAGTGCTCCGTTAATTGTAGAAACAAATATTAAATCAGCTCAACACTTTGACGGTATTGGTTTCAATTTTAGACAGGATAGTCATCAATTTAATGCTTTACATCTTTTTGATGAAAAAGGTTTTAAAACAATATTAGGAACAATGATGACCCATATCATGACGCTTAGTCAGGAACCAAAATACATTAAAGATCATTATATAGTGATTGAAAAAGAAAATAAATTCATACTATTTATATATGATTGGCGTGTTCTAGAAAGTGAATCACGAAATGCTAATTATGAAAAAACGGATATATATGTAGATTTTAAACATAAGACAAATAAAAATCATCTTATAAAAATTCAAAAGATTGATGATTATAATGGCAATATTAATCATATTATTACTGAAGACATACGTAATCGTTATCAATGGTCTAAAACATTCTTGAAGAAAGTAAATCATTTATTACATCCTTCTTTTAAAATTAGAGAACACAACTTTAATAAAGAGGCATTACAAATTAAACTTGATTATAACGGACTTTATATAATTGAGATATATAAATAATAAATTTCATCTCAAAAAAGTTTTGCACAACAATATTTGAGTTTGTTGGTAAATTTAACAAAAAATTCAAAACAAATGCAAAAGACAGAACTCCAAAATTAAAGGATAATATATGTTGAATTGTTCGCTTTTATTGGAGGTGCAAATGCTTGAGTAACGATGAATTAAATCGCTTGCTGAAAATCTATAAACAATATAAAGCGTTGTCTGAATATATAGAGAAAGAATACAAACTAACCTTAAATGATTTAGCTTTATTAAAATTAGCTTATGAATACACAGCAGACGATCAAATTTTAATGCAAACATTCTTAAAAGTTGCAATTGAAGAACTAGAATTAAGTAGAACAAAATTACTTGTTTCTATACGCAGATTAATAGAAAAAGAGAAATTAAGTAAAGTTCGATCAACAGAAGATGAACGTAAAATTTTTATCTATATGAACAAATCTAATATTGATCAATTTAATGCTTTATTTAATGATGTAGAAAGATTTTTAGATAATTAACTAAATGAATTGGGAGAGTACTGACAAGGGGATGCTTTGTCAGTATTTTATTTTTTATAAGGAAGTAACGTTTTTTTCAATTTAGACAATAAATTATTAATACTATATAATAAGTATTATTGAGTAAGAAAGCGAGATGACAATATGGGACGTAAATGGAATAATATTAAAGAAAAAAAAGCCCAAAAAGATAAAAATACTAGTAGAATATATGCAAAATTTGGTAAAGAAATTTATGTAGCAGCTAAATCAGGAGAGCCAGATCCTGAATCAAATCAAGCATTAAGACTTGTGCTAGAAAGAGCAAAAACATATTCTGTTCCAAATCATATTATAGATAGAGCCATTGATAAGGCTAAAGGCGGTGGAGATGAAAATTATGACCATCTACGTTATGAAGGATTTGGTCCAAGTGGCTCCATGCTTATTGTAGATGCCTTAACTAATAATGTGAATCGTACAGCATCAGATGTTAGAGCAGCATTTGGAAAAAATGGTGGTAATATGGGTGTATCTGGTTCAGTGGCTTATATGTTTGACCATACTGCAACGTTTGGTGTTGAAGGAAAATCTGCTGATGACGTCCTAGAAACATTGATGGAACAAGATGTAGATGTAAGAGACATGATTGAAGAAGATGGCTTGACGATTGTGTATGCAGAACCTGATCAATTTGCACAAGTACAAGAGGCACTACGTCAATCAGGTGTAGAAGACTTTAAAATTGCAGAGTTTGAAATGTTACCTCAGACTGATATTGAACTTTCAGCAGATGATCAAGCAACACTTGAAAAACTTATTGATGCACTTGAAGATTTAGAAGATGTTCAAAATGTTTTCCATAATGTGGACTTAAAATAGTGAAACACACGGCTTCGTTTTGGATACAATCGTTAGACTTGGAATCTCATCCAGAAGGTGGATATTATAAAGAAACTATTCGACCAGAGGGTATAAAGAAAGAAGAAAGGGCATCTTTTAGTAGTATACTTTTCTTATTAAAAGCAGATGATATTTCGCATTTTCATCGTATAGATGCTGATGAAGTATGGTATTATCATGCTGGTGTATCACTAGAGATACATATGTTAACTGAAGATGGCCAATATCGTAGTGTCTTGTTAGGTCCAAATGTAGACCATGGAGAAGTACTACAATATGTTGTTCCCAAAGGAACCATTTTTGCTTCGAGTGTACCTCATTCAGAAGGTTATAGTTTAGTAGGCTGTATGTGTCAACCTGCATTTGAATTTAAGTATTTTGAATTATTCACACAAGATGAGTTGACAGAAGCATATCCACAATATCGCAGAATGATTCAAAAATATGCATTGAAAAACATTGAGTATTAATAATTAGACACTTCATTAATCGAGTTAAGTATAACTACATTAATGAAGTGTCTTTTTTAAAAAGATTTATTTTAAAAAGAGATAGAGGACAACATTTCTGACCATTTTCTATTCAGCAGTGCCAAAAAGTTCATTAGCTAATTCTACAACATAGGCTAATTTGTTCCATTGTTCTTGTTCAGTTAGAGCGTTGCCTTCTTCTGTAGAAGCAAAACCACATTGTGGACTAATACAGATATGGTCAATATTTACATATTGTTCTGCTTCTTTAATTCTTTTTTTAATTGTTTCTTTATTTTCCAATTCACCTGTTTTAGAGGTTATAAGTCCTAGAACTGCATAAGCATTGTCATTAAAGAAACGAAGCGGTTCGAAATCACCTGAACGTTCATCATCATACTCTAAAAAGAAACCATTTAAATTTTCCTTAAATAGGTAAGGGGCGATGGCTTCATATCCTCCAGAAATTGCCCAAGTTGATTTATAGTTACCACGACAAATATGAGTAGTCAGAATTAAATCATTTGGTAGTCCTTCGATCGCTTTATTAATCACTTTATAGGCTAAATCACGTGCTTTTAGTTTTTCATCTTCAGAGCGTTGACGACCTCTTACTTTTTGAGTACCGTCAGTTAAACCAGCCCAGTATACGTCATCTAATTGAATATAGCGTGCTCCTAAGTCATAAAATGCTTGTAACGTCTCATGATAAACTTTTGCAATATCATTTGCAAAATCTTCTATATTAGGGTAAATCGTTTCATTTAAAATATTAGGGTGGAATAATTGATTTGGACTAGGTATTGATACTTTAGCAGTTGCGCGACCAGCCACTTTTTTATATAAAAACTTAAAGTGTTCAAAGTGTGGATGATTTGAATTAAATGATACTTTGTCCACAATTCTCACATTATGTGCACGTGTTTCTACACCTTCAAATTCTAATCCGTGGTCAGGAGTATATCCTTATACGCCATTAATATTCTCTAGAAAATCAAAGTGCCACCAACTTCTACGAAATTCTCCATCTGTAATGCTATGTAAACCAATCTCAATTTGTTTTTCAATAATACGTTCGATTTCTTCATCTTCAATACGTGTTAATTCTTCTAAAGATAATTCGTTATTATTAAACTTAAATCTCGCTTCTTTTAGGCGTTTAGGACGTAATAAACTTCCCACGTGATCTGCTCGAAAAGGTCTAACTGTCATATATAAAACGCTCCTTTTATTTAGAATTTTCAGATAATATAGAATAAAACTATCAAATCTTAGTGTTTTTGTCAATTTTACCTAAAAATTTAATAGTTGTAGTAAAATGAAATTGAAAAATTAATAAATTTATATGCTAAAAGTAATAAAGCATGGCATAAGATGACATGGTTTACTTAGTTTAATATAATAATGACAAGGAGTTGGTGGCTTTATGAAAATTAAATACATAGATAAACGTCACTGGCGTCGCCTAATTGAACGTGATTACATAGAAGTTAAGGTAAATAATAATAGGTTTAAAGGTATTATTGGCTTGGTCACGATGAAAAAGGTGCGTGAGCCTTTAGAGGTGACGGTGGTCGATCAAAATGTAGTTGTAGTAGATAATAACTATAAATGGCTACAAATTTTGCCAGAAAAAAAACGCTATAGTATTACTGCAATGTTTGATGATAAGGGGAATCCATTAGAGTACTATTTTGATATTAACATTAAAAATATTACTCAAAAAGGGAACGCGAGAACATTAGATTTATTTTTAGATGTGTTGGTTTTACCATCCACTGGTGAATATGAGTTAGTAGATGAACATGATTTAGAACTAGCTTTGAAAAATGGACAAATTACGAAGAAACAATACCATGAAGCCTATATTATCGCTCATCAATTGATGATTGAGATTGAGGACAATTTTGCAGAGATACATCATCGAATTATGCATTGTTATAAAAAGATGATAGGTAAATTAAATAAGCATAAGAAAGCGTAATTATATTTCTTTAATACTAAAACAATAATGAAATAGTATCAATTTTATTTACCATCATAGCCGTATTCGTGGATAAACATAAGGGGGAAGCTATGAAAATTGAAGATTATCAATTACTAATTACATTAGATGAGACGAAAACGTTAAGAAAAGCTGCTGAAATTTTATATATATCACAACCAGCAGTCACGCAACGCTTAAAAGCAATTGAACATGCGTTTGGAGTAGAAATATTTATTCGTACTAAAAAACAATTAATTACTACTACAGAAGGTGCAATGATTATCGAACATGCACGTGATATGTTGAATCGAGAAAAAATGTTTTTCGATAAAATACAAGCACATATAGGGGAAGTAAATGGAACCATATCTATAGGATGTTCATCTTTAATTGGACAAACAATATTGCCCCGTGTATTGAGTTTGTATAATACACAATTTCCTAATGTAGAAATACAAGTTCAAGTGGGTTCAACAGAGCAAATTAGATCTAATCATAGAGATTATCACCTTTTAATTACCAGAGGGAATAAAGTAATGAATTTAAAAAATATCCATTTATTTGATGATGAACATTATTTTATTTATCCAAAAGAACGTCATGAAGATGTGTCAAAGTTACCATTTATTGAATTTCAAGCAGATCCAATATATATCAATCAAATTAATCATTGGTATAGTGAAAAATTTGGACAAGATTATCATGCTACCATTACAGTAGATCAAGTGGCAACATGTAAAGAAATGCTAATAAGTGGTGTAGGAGTAACTATTCTTCCAGAAATAATGATGAAGAATATTGATCATCACGTATTTGAATTTGAAAAAGTCAACATTGATGGTCTTCCGTTAATCCGCTCAACGTATATGAGTTATGATAGTAGTATATTGCAACTACCACAAGTTGATGCTTTTGTTTCTTTAATGCTTAATTTTACTAAATAATAGTTAATCAATATTGCAATTTAAAAGAAGAATAGAGGTATAATATATGTTTTCAGCACTATTGCATATTAAAAACTATAAATTATTTCTTATTAATATGATGCTCTTAGGAATGGGTATTGCCATTACAGTGCCATACTTTGTTTTATTCGCAACAAATGAACTAGGAATGTCGACAAATCAGTTTGGTGTTCTTTTAGCTTTGGCTGCAGTCAGTCAATTTACTGTAAATGCGATTGTTGCTAGATTTTCAGATACACATCATCTTAATCGGAAAATACTTATTATTTGTGCACTATTTATGGGAGCACTTAGTTTTTCTATATATTTTTACATCCATCATATATGGCTATTTATTATAGTATATGCGATATTTCAAGGATTATTCGCACCTGCAATGCCCCAATTATATGCATCCGCTAGAGAATCTATTAATGCGTCTTCATCCAGAAATAATGCAAAATTTGCTAATACTGTCTTAAGATCAATGTTCTCTTTTGGCTTTTTATTTGGTCCACTCATTGGTGCATATCTCATTCAATTTATGGGCTACGCAGGGCTATTTGGCGGCACAGTTATCATTTTATTATTTACACTGTTGTTACAAATATTCTTTTATAAAGATTTAAATCTGACTATAAACGAACAAGTTAAAGATACTGCTAGTATTGAAATAACTGCACCTAATATGTTAAAAGATAAAGCTTTATTTATTCCATTTATTGCTTTTATACTTCTACATATTGGTCAGTGGATGTATACAATGAATATGCCATTATTCGTTACAGAATATTTGAAAGAACGAGAAGGTTATGTAGGTACTTTAGCAAGTTTATGTGCTGGCTTAGAGGTGCCTTTTATGGTTATATTAGGGATTTTAGCATCCAAATTATCTACACGCACTTTGCTTATACTAGGAGCCATAAGTGGTGGTCTATTTTATTTTAGTATTGGTATATTTGAAAATATATATATGATGATGATAGGACAAGTATTTTTAGCATTTTATTTAGCGATTTTATTAGGACTGGGTATTAGTTATTTCCAAGATATACTACCTGACTTTCCTGGTTATGCGTCGACTTTATTTGCTAATGCAATGGTAATAGGACAATTATGTGGAAATTTATTAGGTGGCGTAATGAGTCATTGGGTTGGATTAGAAAACGTTTTTTATGTTTCTGCCTTATCTATTTTTATTGGTATGATTTTAATATTGTTCACTAAAGATCAAAAGTTTACATCCTCAACTATGAATATACAATAATTAAAAGAAATGATTATGTATGAAAATAAAAGTCTGGGACTTTAAATCCTTCGACAAATGAAAAAGACCACTTTTTCTATTGAAATAATAGAAAAAGGGTCTTTTTTATAATTATTTAATTTATATGTAGCTCAAAGAGTTGTTATGTTTTTGAGAATAATGTTCTAGGCTCTTATTTCATATTTTTATAACACAGTATTTGAATCTTCATCAACAAAATGATGTTCTATATAGAAAGCAATAGGTGTAATAATTATAGAAATGATAATAAATGCCCAATTATTAATTTGAATACTAGGTCCATATGCTAAAAATGACTGTGGAATAAAAAATACATAAAATAGTGCTACTACTAGTAATGCAATAATACAGTAATTAAACCACCAAATCCAATGCGAATTATTAAAACACTGTAATTGAACAGTTTTAAAAACGACTAAAATAAAGAGAAATATAATAGTTAAACCAATGATGAGCGTAATAGGAAAGGTATATAAATATACTTCATTATGATTATCAGGAACAAAAAAACCGATAAACCCCTTAAAGAAAAAGAATATACCCATTAAAAAGATAAAATTTCTAAAAATAGATTTAACAATATTTTTAAATGTTTCATTTGGTAGGGATTTAAGTTGTTTTTTAGCGTGTGCTTTTGGGTCATGATCGAAAAATTCAAGAGCTAAAGTTCCATCATTTTCTGCGGCAAGTAACTCCTTCAAAATACGATTGAGCATGAGTTCACTATCATGCGGATTTACACGTAAATCTGATCTAATATAAGTCATATAGTTTTCAAAGATTTCTCGATCCGTATTATTTAAACGCATGGATTTCACGTTGTTTTCGCGGGCTAATGTTGCAGTCGATTTCATTTATTATCCCCTTAAAAATAAAAATGTTTAAAAGTTTTAAAAGTTGATTATTATATATTAAATATGAATAATCATATCATAGTTATGTAAAGAATATAATGTATAAATAGGGAGAATATAAAATGAGAAGTCTTTCAATTACTGATGATCAATTAATTGAGAATATTGCAAGTATTCATGAATATTACTTAGAAAAAAGTGGATTAAATTATCATGCTACAACGCTCTCTATAGCTTTAAGACAAGAAATGATTGAGAGAAGATTAAACATGAACCAAGATATTATTTATGTTATTGAGTCAAAACATGATTTTAGAGAACCTTCTGCTTTCATTTGGGGTCATTTTGAAACGAGTACGAAAGTGGTAACGATTGAAATGTTATATACACACCCTCATTGTCGAAACAGTGGGATAGCTACTAATTTAAAATTGGCATTAGAACAATGGGCGATAGAAAAAGATGCACATTCTATCGAAAGCACAGTGGATGCGAATAATGAACAAATGATTCATATCAATCGTGAACAAGGATATGATATAACTCATGTTAAAATGCGAAAAGACTTAAAATAATAAAATGAATCATGCCACATTTCATGTTAAAATAAGTGTTATTGATATATATTTAAAGGAGAAATATATGAAGAAGTGGATTGTACTTTTACTATTAGCGACTTTAATATTGTCAGCATGTGGTAAAAGTGAAGAAAAAGTATCTTTAGAAAATGATATTAAACAGCTAGAAAAAGAAAATAAAGATTTAAAAAATGAAAAAAATAATCTAGAGAAACAAAAAGAAAAGCTCAATGCGCAACGAGAAAAGTTACAAAAAGAAGTAGATAGTTCTGTTGCCAAAGAATCAGTTAAACAAGAAACTGAAAAATCCAAAAAGGATAACTCAAGTCAAACGAATTTATCAAATGAAAGTTCTAGTAGTACTGAAGAACAAAGTAGTGACTCAAATAGTGAACAATCAAGTAATAATACAAGCTCTAGTTCGTCTACAGAGAACAACTAATATCGGTTTTAAAAGGCTGCAGGTTTGGCGATAGAATAAGAAGGGTAATAGTATTTAAATACATTTTGAATATAATATCCATATATTTGAAAATAAAGTTTAAAAATATAATAATAAAATTCAGCACATAATTTATAGTATTGGAGAGATAACTATGCATGAACATGATTTTCAAATTCTAGAGGGACGTGACATTACACTTCCAGAATTAGGTAAAGAGATTGAAAATATTACTGGACGTACAGTAACTCATTCAACTGGAGACATTAAACGTGTTGTAGCACACTTGCCAAATTTTGAATCAGAAAGTGATACTTTTGTAGCTACTTTTAAACTTAATCATCGTAATGATTATATCGATGCAACATTTGTAGCACCTAAAAATCAACGTGATAAGTTAAAAGAAATTCCAGTACATATCGAATTAATAAGTTATATTTCAAAAAATTAATAATTTTTTAATCAAAATGAACGAAACGAAGTGTGTTATGGTTATATACTCCATGTCACACTTTTTTCATAATTGTATTTGGGTAATGGAGTGTGGATAAATGGTTGTTTATATAGAAACAGAAAGATTGAGATTGCGTGATTGGGAAGAAAAAGATTTATTATCTTTTCAAAAAATGAATGCAAATCCTCAGGTAAGACGCTATTTTCCAAGTCTATTAAGTTATAGACGTTCAGAATTAGATATGCAACGAATGGATGATATTTTAAAAGAAAAAGGAATTGGGCTGTTTGCTGTTGAGCTTAAAGAGACAGGAGCATGGCTAGGATATATAGGGTTAAACTACTTACCAAAAGATAGTAAATATCCTTTTGAAAATTTACCTATATATGAAATTGGATGGCGACTTATCCCTGAAGTATGGGGGAATGGTATTGCTACTGAAGGTGCTATGGCTGTTTTAGAGTATGCAAAAGAAAAAGGCATAGAAGAAGTATTTAGTCTTACTGCTGAGGGGAATTTGGCCTCTCGAAAAGTAATGGAAAAAATTGGGATGTCATTATTTGATTATTTTGAACTACCTGACCTAAGTAAATATCATCCACTTAAAAGACATGTAAGATATCAAAAAAAGTTAAACATATAAATATTAATAAATAAATACTAGAAGATAAATAGAAACCCTAGAGGCTTTTAGCATATTAAAAGTTATGGACTACATTAAAAATGTGACGATAAAAAACAAATTTATTTCTAGTCCTAGACGCAAATATAGAAACACTTAACACGAAAGTCTCTATATTTGATGCCGAAACTAGGATGGGCCAACAAATTCAGAAAGAATTCGTTGGCCCATCTTTTTTATAATATTAATCAATCATAGGTTCTAACACCAAGAGGTTTATAATTAAGTAATCCATCAATTAGAGCCTCTTTAGTGTCATATAAAGGTGCTAACTCTTTATATTTTTTATCGATAAAACCTTCTTCAATCATATGATCAATCAAAATTTGAAGCGGATTAAAGAATCCATTTAAATTAAAGATGCCGATTGGTTTTTGATGTATACCAATTTGTGCCCAGCTATACATTTCGAAAAATTCTTCAAGAGAACCAGCTCCTCCTGGTGCCATAACAAAAGCATCTGCTAATTCAGTCATTTTTTCTTTGCGTTCGTGCATTGAGTCTACAAGAATGAGCTCACTTACTTTTTGACTTGTAATTTCACGTTCATCTAACATTTTAGGCATCACTCCAATTGCACGGCCTCCGTAATCTAGTACGCCATCTTGAATAGCGCCCATGATACCTACTGAACCCGCTCCAAAAATGAGTTCATAACCTTGTTCAGCCATATATTTTCCTAATTGATATGCTTCTTTAACATAAATAGGATTATTCCCTTTACTTGCTCCACAATATACTGCTATACGTTTCATTTTGTATCCTCCATTAATTGATTAAGTAAGGTTTGAAAAACATCACAAAAATGCTGTCGGTCTGCTTTTGAAAAAGGGGAGGGTCCTTTATGACGTCCACCTTGTTTTCTAATTTGTGCATTATTATAACGCTGTTGAAGTAATATATCTATATTATTTTCGTTATAGATAAATCCTTTATGATGCATTATAATTCTAGCTTTCTTTAGTAACAAACTAGCTAATCCATAATCTTGAGTAATCACAATATCGCTAGTTGTTACAAGTTGTATAATTTTGTAATCCACTGCATCTGGTCCATCATCAACGTATAATATATTTACATGACTTGGATAATGAGAATGAGAAAAATGACTAAAGCTCCGTAAAATCGTAACAAAAAAGCCTGTCTCAGCTGTTAAATCAATAATTTCATTAACGACTGGACAAGCATCACCATCAACAAATATGGTTGTCATTATTTATTTGTAGCCTTTTCTGAATGTAAAACTTTATCTTGAGTGATAATACTGTCGGCATTATAGTTATCATATTTCTTCATTTCTTTAATTCGCTGTTTTTCATTATGTTTTTGAATTTTTTCTTCTTCTTTATGACGTTTATCAATATTTTTTTGAAGTTTTTTCTCTAATTTAGAAGATTGTTTATGGTTCTTTTTAGCTAATTTTGATCCTTTTTTCTTAATATATTTAGGATCATTTTCTTTAGCAATTTTTTTGAGTTCACGCTTATTATCGAACTCTTGTTTTTTATCACCAAAGTAATCTTTAACACTAGATGCCTTATTTGCTACCGTATGTGTAGCATGTGAAGTTGCATGCGAAGCTTTTTGAACATCTGGATGAGACTTAATTTTTTTACGTTCTACAACTAGTGGTACGATAAATATCGGTAACACGTTAATTGCTGTTTTAATAACTTGTTTTTTGTCCATACTCGTTGCCCCCATAAAATTTTCTTTCTCTTTCATTACCCTATGATACAGGAATTCAAACGATTGCACTAGATTAAAATAGTTATCTAAAATTTTTATAAAAAAACACTAAAATTCAAAAAGAATTTTAGTGTGATATCATTAAATACCTTTACCAATACCGAATCCGAAATAAAGAATAGCAATGAAAATAACTAGTACGATTCGATAAATCGCAAATGGTACTAACTTCACTTTATTAATTAAATGTAAGAACGTTTTAATTGCAATTAAACCGACAATAAATGCTGCTAAGAATCCAATAATATAAAATGGGACATGTGCAAGATCAATATATTGATAATTTTTAAGTAATGATAATGCACTTGCAGCTAACATAATTGGGACTGCCATAATAAACGTGAAATCAGAAGCAGATTTATGATTGAGTTTCATTAATACCCCAGTAGAAATTGTTGATCCAGATCTACTGAAACCAGGCCACATTGCAACTGCTTGAGAAATACCAATGACAAATGCTTGGAAATAATTAATTTGATCGACTGTTTGCGGGTGCTTTACTTTAGTACTGTATTTATCAGCAATAATCATATAAATAGCACCAATGAATAAACCAATCATTACAGTGGGTACACTAAATAAATGCGCTTCAATAAAGTCATCAAAAAGAACACCTAAAATTCCAGCTGGAATCATACCTACTAATACATGGAGTAAGTTCAATCGGTGAGGTTTAGAACGCATTCCCTCACTATGAGCAACATGTTTGTATTTTCCGATATGTAACATTTCGAAGTAACGTTCACGGAACACCCATGCAGCAGCAAACACAGAACCGAGTTGAATGACAATTTTAAAAGTAAAAGCTGAATGAGAACCTAAAAATTGAGACGATTGTAACCACATATCATCTACAAGAATCATATGTCCTGTAGATGAAACAGGAGCAAATTCAGTAAGACCTTCTACAATACCTAAAATTAACGCCTTAATAAATTCAATAATTATCATAAGTAACCTCTTTCTTTTATGTAAAAAATGAACTTTCATTTATGCTAAATGTTTTATTTTAAAAAATTCACTTTATTATCATAGCATATTGAAATAATAATTTACTAATAATTACCGGTGGATATGATAATAATGTCATGTTGTTTTGAAATAAAAAAACTATTTTGTTGTATTGTGTGAAAGATGATGAATTCAAAGAAATGACATAATATTGTCACTTAACTTTGAAATCAATTAAATGATTATTTGTGATCAAGCTTCTATAATAAAGCATTAGGTGAAGAAAGTTGAAAAATTTAATGAGTTTAGTCTTTAAATATAAATTATTTCCAATTTTTATGGGAATGACTAGTGTATTGTTAGCCATATGTGTAGTGATTCAAAATATTGGAATTGCTAGGTTTTTGAATCAAGTCTTGTACCACAAGGTTTCAGCTATTTATCCATTGTTATTTACTATTTTAATCGTATTAATTTTGAGAGTAACGTTTAATATGTTGAATCAACGATTAGGGGATATTTTAGCTTACAAAGTTAAACATGACCTTCGTCAAAAAATAATAACAAGTAAGTCTAAAGCTTCAATTGGCGTACAAACAAACATTTTAACTGAAGTTATAGATGGAATTACACCCTTTTTTAATAATTACTTGCCGCAAGTGTTTAAATCTATGTTCATACCACTCGTCATTATTAGTGTAATGTGTTTTATACATCTTAATACTGCTATTATTATGGCGGTTACTGCACCATTTATTCCATTGTTTTATATTATTTTTGGCTTGAAAACACGAGACGAATCTAAAGAACAAATGATGTATTTAAATCAATTCAGCCAACGCTTTTTAAATATAGCTAAAGGTTTGATTACTTTAAGACTATTTAGACGAACAACGGAGACGGAAAATCGTATTTATAGAGAGAGCACACACTTTAGGGATTTAACGATGAAAATTTTGAAAAGTGCATTTCTATCTGGTCTTATGCTTGAGTTTATAAGTATGTTAGGTATTGGTTTAATTGCACTAGAAGCGACGTTAAGTTTAGTCGTGTTTCACCATATCAATTTTAAAATTGCTGTAATTGCGATTATTTTAGCACCAGAATTTTACAATGCAATTAAAGATTTAGGTCAAGCCTTCCATACTGGTAAACAAAGTGAAGGAGCAAGTGATATTATTTTTGATTTTTTAAATAATATTGAAGAATCAAATATTAACACGCCTACCATAAATCAGAATCAGCAAAATCAAATTTACTTCGATAAAGTAAGTTATCAATACCCTAATACGACCCTATATGCATTAAAAGATATAACTTTTTCAATCAATCAAGGAGAAAACATTGCAATTGTTGGTCCCAGTGGTGCTGGAAAATCCACACTAGCGAATCTGATTAAGCAAATGATAACACCTACAAAAGGTCGTATTATATTTAATTCTGAAGTTACAGATATAGGTATGTTAAACCAACATCCATATATTTTTTCGGCGTCTGTTAAAGATAATATTACAATGTTTAATGAGGTTTCAGATGAAAAAATTTTACAAACTTTAGAAACAGTAGGACTTAAAGAAAAGATTTTAAGCTTAAATAAAGGAATTCACACTGTAATTGGTGAAGGTGGGGAAATGTTATCTGGAGGTCAAATGAGAAGAATAGAACTTTGTAGAGTACTATTACTACGTCCAAGTATTCTAATATTTGACGAGCCTACTACAGGTTTAGATATTGAAACTGAACGTATTGTTCAACAAACATTAGAGCATAACTTTAAGCATGCTACTACAATTACAATCGCGCATCGTAATTCGACTATACGTCGTGCAACACGACGTTTATATGTAAAAGAAGGTCATCTTATTAAAGATGATAATCAAATTTCTACGCAATTAAATAAGGTGGTGAATAAAGATGAAACCACATATTAAATTTCATTTAGATAAAGATTTATTTTTAGCTATATTAGTCAGCATTACTGGAAGCCTAATAGCACTTACAATGTTCTTCCTAAGTGGATATATGGTAACTCAAAGTGCACTAGGCATGCCTATTTACGCATTGATGATACTTGTCGTTTCTGTAAAATTATTTGGATTTTTACGTGCTATTACGCGATATGTTGAAAGATTATTATCCCATCGAACTACATTTACAATGTTAAGGAATATAAGAGTACAGTTTGTAAAGCAACTTTTTCCAAGAGTGCCTAATATTTATCGTAAATTTAGATCGAGCGATTTAATCTCAAGAATGGTTAATAAGGTGGAGTCACTGCAAAATATATATTTACGTGTATATTATCCCCCTTTTGTAATAGGTTTAACTGCGCTAATTGCTGCTGTTGCATTAATTTATTTTAGTATTGCTCATGCTATATTAATTGTCATAAGTATGCTATTTTATTTATGGATTATACCATGGTTAAGTGCTAAGCGTGTACGTATACTTAAACAACAAGTTACTACTCATGAACAAAAAATGTTGGCTGAGTTTTATGATTATAAAGCGGGTTATCAAGAGTTAATTACTTTTAATCAACAAGATGCATATAAAAAGAAAGTCGTTAAATCATTAGAATATTATGATAGGTTACAAGCTAAAGAAAATCGATTTTTAACATTTTATGATTATATATTGAATCTCATTTCTATTGTAACGATTTTTTTAAGTTTAGCTTTAGTCGTGATACAAATTGAACATGGATATTTAGATGTTATATATGTAACGAGTATGATATTAATGATTTTAACTTTGTTCGAACAGGCTATTCCAATGAGTAATTTTGCTTATTATAAGGCAGATACAGATCAAGCATTAACGGATATTAATGAGGTGTTTAATTCTTCGATAACTACACCTAAGTTAAATGTACAGACAAAACAAGAACCTGTATTTAGTATTTCTAATCTAAACTTTAAATATTTTAATCAAGAAACATTAGTATTAAACGATATTAATTTAACCATCCATAAAGGTGAAAAAGTAGCTATCATTGGACCTTCTGGTTCAGGAAAAAGTACGTTAATGCAACTGCTATGTGGTTTATATGAAACAGAAGAAGGTAGTGTTGAGTTGTATGGTCAACCTATTACTCAAATTAATGAAAACGATAGATATAATGAAATCAATGCGTTATTACAATCTCAACAAATATTTGATGGTACTGTCAGAGAAAATTTATTATCTAATCAAAAAGATGAAAACTTAATCGATGTCTTAAATATGTTGAATTTAAGTTACTTAAATTTGAACACTCAATTGACTTTAGATGGAACTTCTTTATCTGGCGGTGAAATTCAACGTTTATCTTTAGCACGTTTATTTTTAAAATCGTCTAACATTTGGCTATTAGATGAGCCAACTACAGCGCTTGATGAAGATAATACGAACAATGTAATGAAAGAAATTAACAAGCGAGCAGAAACATTAGTTGTTGCTACACATGATTTAGACTTACTTCCATATTTCGATACCATTATCGTAATGGTTGAAGGTGAGGTTGTTGAGTACGGAGATTATGTATCATTAAGTCAAAATAAGGGGTATTTAAATCGCATGATTCATATTAATACATTATAAAATAAAAAACCTGAGATAGCTTTAAAGAATGATCTCAGGTTTTTCACTATTGATAAATATATAAATTACATTTTGAAATGAATAACTTTAATTAGTTTAGTACTAGCATGTCACATTATTTGTTTTCGGTAAAAGCAGTAATAATTTTACCTAATAGACGATTAAGTTCATGGACTTCATCGTTACTCAAAGAAGAAGCAATGGCAACTTTTTGAGATGCATCACTTAGTTCAGGTTTAATATTTTCACTTTTTTCAGTAAGATGAATAAATACTTCACGTTGGTCAATTTCAGAACGTTCCCGTTTAATTAAATCAACGTTTTCCATTCTTTTTAGTAAGGGTGATACTGTACCTGTATCTAAAGCTAATTCAGTGACTACTTTCTTAACATTTACAGGCGATTCTTCCCATAAAATGCTTAAAACTAAGAATTGTGGGTAGGTAAGATTGTACTTTTTAAAGACTTTGTTTGAATAGTAGCGATTTACTTGTCTTTGTGCATTGTACAAACTAAAACAAAGTTGCTCTTTTAAATTGTGTTGTTCAGACATTAAAGTTCTCCTCCAGACATTTATCCGTTTCTCTTTATTTCGGATTAAAGTTCGTCTATGTTGTGTAAAATATAAATTATCACACACTTCATTTCAATGCCATGCTAAAATTAAAGTATGCTTAAATTTTAGAAGAAAACGATATTTTAATCAAGTGTAATCTAACGTACATTTTTATAATATTAATTTCAAATACATTTTATATAGAAATGAGTTTTTAAAATGATAAATAATAAAAATAAAAAAATATCTATTACAATTATTAATGGCTTTTTAGGAAGTGGTAAAACTACATTTTTGAATAATTATATACACCAATTATTAAAAAAAGATAAGAAAATAACAATTATTATGAATGAATTCGGTTCTTTTGACGTTGATAGTTTACTTATCGAAGAAGATATTACTGTAAAATCATTAATCAATGGATGCGTATGTTGTGACTTAAATAATGATTTAGTATTACAGTTACAATCACTGATTAAAGAAGGTGTAAGTCAACACATTCTTATTGAATCGACTGGAATTGCACATCCTTTAGAAGTCTTTGCAGCGTGTCAAGATCCAACAATAGTTAATGACGTGGAAATTCCTAAAATAATAGGCCTTGTTGATGCGTTAAGATTTAATAATAGAATGAAATATACGGCAGAAACGAATGAGTTAATGGAAGAACAAATTAAATATAGTGATGTAATTATTCTTAATAAAATGGATTTAGTGACACAAGTAGAATTAGAAAATATAAAAAAACAATTGGCTTCTATTAATAATAAAGCAACGATTTACGTGACTACATATAGTAAATTAGATGACGTAGTAGTGAAAAATAAATCTACTGATATTAATAGGCATGTTCATGTCCACCATCATAATGTACAATCTATGAAATATACGTTTAGCGCTCCTATTGATCGACAATTATTTTACCAATTTATAATGCGTTTGCCAGATGAAGTATTCAGATTAAAAGGATTTGTAAAATTTAAAGATCAATTGGATGCAATATACGAATTCCAATTTTCAATGGGATTACCTACTTATGGAATAACTGATAGAGAAGTGCCATTAACGATTGTTATTATTGGTGAAATGCTTGATACAACACGTTTGAAAAACCAATTAGAAATGATTCAATTTACTTAAAATGACTCCTTAATTTTTATGTGAGTGGTTATGAGTATTCTAAATTTCTAATAAATATGTCACAGTCTTGTCATGAGAATAAAAAAATAAATCATTTATAATAGAATAAGGAGGATATATTAATGAATCATAATGAAGATAAACGTACTAAACAAATTCGCTTTGAGTTTAAGTGGATTACAATCCCATATTTAATTTTTGCAATTATTATTCTATTGTTAAATATCTTTTTTACAAATATAAAAATCACAATGACACTATTTGGATTGTTCTTTGCTTATAATTTAGGAATATTATTTATCGCATTTATTAATAAGTACAAACGTACACTCATATTAACGCTAATTTTAACTATTTTAAGTGCAGCAACTTTCTTTACTTTATTATACGTTTTTGGACTTAATCGAGAAATATTTGGTTAATAAAAGTATGAATCACCTCATATAAATCAAGTAAAAGGAGTCACTTTAGAATTTGTATTGAATTCTGTAGTCACTCCTTTTAATTTTAAGATAAATAGGGTAGTTAAATTATTAACAAATCCTCAGGCTAGGAGTGAAAGTATGAATATTGGCGTCATTCTCAATAGAGTATTTAGAATAAATAATAATCCATTATTCGAATATATTAATCAACAAAAAGATGACATTGATAAATGTTATCTTATAATTCCTAAGGAAACATTTGAAGAGGAAGGTACAGATAAAAAAGCAAACTATTATTATGGCACTTTAGAAAAATTTTTATATCAGTTGAAAGAACATCATATAGAGCCATATGTCATCAATTACAGTGAACTAGGTATGTTTTGTACTGAACATGATATTAAAGAAATAGTTATGGCGGGCGATATCATGAGTTATCATCAAGAAAGATATGATATTCGACACTTAAAACAAGCGTTTAAAAAGCACGATATATCCGTAATAACTATTAACGTTAATCATTATTTTAAGCCAAGTAACACGATGAATCAGCAAGGACAACCATATAAAGTATTTACAAGTTTTTATAAAGCACACCGTTCAAAACTTAGACAGCATTCTTCGTATCAATATCATTTAAGTGATATCGCTAATAAATGTAGCCAATCACAACAAACTATAACTAATGATTATCATCATGATGGACAATCAGAAGATCAAGCGTTAAACAATTGGCAGGATTATTTAAATCATAGTATTCAAAACTATAAAAAGGATAGAGAGTATCTTCCAGAAGTACTCACTAGTCAATTGAGTATTGCTCTAGCATATGGTCTGATAGATATTAAACAAATTATTACAGATTTATTAGAACGATATGAGGAAAATGAAAATAATTACGAAAGTTTTATTAGAGAAGTAATGTTTCGTGAGTTTTATTATGTTCTTATGGCTCAATATCCTCATAGTGCACATGAAGCATTTAATGAAAAATACCGTACTATACAATGGTCTTATAACAAAGAAGAGTTTAATCGCTGGTGTGAAGGTAAAACTGGTTTTCCTATTATTGATGCTGCTATGAATGAATTAAATGAGACAGGATTTATGCATAATCGCATGCGGATGGTAGTCTCTCAATTTTTAACTAAAGATTTGTTTATTGATTGGGCTTGGGGCGAAGATTATTTTAGAAAAAAATTAATCGATTATGATGCAGCTTCAAATGTACATGGTTGGCAATGGTCAGCTTCAACTGGGACAGATGCTGTGCCGTATTTTAGGATGTTTAATCCTACTAGACAAAGTGAACGTTTTGATAAAGACGCTTTATATATCAAAAAATATATTCCTATATTCGATAATGTGCCCGCAAAATTCTTACATCACCCATTTCAATATCAAACACAATTAGTAAAAAAAGGAATACAATTAGGTGAAGATTATCCTAAACCAATTGTAGATCATAAAGTTGCGCGCGAATATGTGATGACAATATTTAAAAATATATAAAAAAAGAGCTAGGGGAAGGAAACAGAGTTCACATTGAGTTCATGTTTCAACCCCTAGCTTTTTTAAATACATAACTAAACGTCTTATAAAATTTTTCTACATGAATAAACTGTATTAAATAGAAATATATCAATGTGCCATTCTTATCCCTTTAATGAATAATAAAATGACAAATTGAAGTAGCATCATTAATGAAATAAATATTAAACTACTACCATTTAAGGCACGAATGACTTCTGTGATAATAGTAAAGGGACGGGTAATTAAATGAACAGTATGAAATCTCAAAAATCTACCCATAAATATTCCTAAACCATTTAAAAACATAAGTGTTATTAATAAACATCGATTTAACCATAGCTTTGAAGTGAAATGAGATAAATGAACAAATATGAGAGCCATGCAATAAATCGCAAAAAATACACTTAACAGTAAGAAAGTAAAGTATAACCATTCTGTTAAATTAAGTTGAACGTAAAAATCAAATGTAAACTGATTAAGATGAATAAGATCAGTAACCATATAAAATGTATTGGGTACTAATAAAATAAAAATAAGAGCAAAAATAATAAATATAGGCCATTCAAATTTTTTTCTAGGTTTAAATAAATCTAATAAGAAACATAATTCAAGTGGAATGTAAGCTAAAAATAAATTCAAGCTTACAAAGTTAAATACACGTGTTTCAAATAAAGATATTACAAAAAGAATAATAAAATAGATTCTTGCAATATAACGTGAAGTCATAATATGCACTACTTTCTAACGATTTAGTTGAATTATTATAGTAAAGGTTAAAGGCGAAGTAATCAAGAAAAAAGAAGGTAGAATAATTAAAGTTAGAGAAGCATTAATAATTGTAAAATGGATGTGTAATCTGTAAGAAAAGAATCTCAATAATTTTAAATACGTGATGTCATATGTATCATTAAGATAATTTGATTATACATAACATAAATGTAAAATACTTTGAATAACTATTAAGTAAGTAAGATGGTATATTTTAAAATAAAAAATAATATATAATAGTATCTAAATGAAAAATTTAGAATTTTTAACTTTTCTCAGAATATGAATTAGATGAATTTCATTAAGAGTATTTAATTATAGATAAAAGAGAGGTGGTCTTATATGAAAAAGCAATTATTTACATTATATTTTAATATATTTTTAATATTCGTTGGAATTGGCCTTGTTATTCCTGTTCTTCCAGTATATTTGAAAGATTTAGGATTAAAAGGAAGCGATTTAGGAATTTTAGTAGCCATTTTCTCATTGTCCCAAATGATTATTTCTCCTTTTGGAGGAAGTTTAGCTGATAAATTGGGTAAAAAATTAATTATTTGTTTAGGATTAGTATTTTTTACGATCTCTGAGTTCTTATTTGCTATGAGTCATTCTTTTATACTTCTAATAGTATCAAGAATACTTGGAGGTTTTAGTGCAGGGATGGTAATGCCTGGTGTAACAGGAATGATTGCAGATATTTCTAAAGCTAAAGATAAAGCAAAAAATTTTGGTTATATGTCTGCAATTATTAACTCTGGTTTTATTTTAGGACCAGGAATTGGTGGTTTTTTAGCAGAAGTATCACATCGTCTTCCATTTTATTTTGCAGGTGCACTAGGTGTTATGGCGTTTGTTATATCTGTAATATTGATTCGACAACCACAAAATACAGTGGAAAGTCATCATATTCACTTTGAAACAAAAGAACTTTCTAAAATTCAATGGGGTGTTTTTATTACTCCAATTATCTTAACGTTTGTACTTGCTTTTGGTTTGTCTTCTTTTGAGACGTTATTTTCTCTATATACTTCAGCGAAAGCAAACTACGCACCTGGCGATATTTCAATTGCTATTGTAGGTGGTGGTGTTGCAGGAGCAGTATTCCAAATTTTCTTTTTTGATAAATTTATGAGATATACCACTGAACTTACATTTATTACTTGGGCATTATTATATTCTGTCATTGTTATATTTAGTCTTATAATCGCTCATAGTTACTGGTCAATTATGTTAATTAGTTTTATTGTCTTTATTGGATTTGATTTAATTCGACCAGCGCTAACTAATTATTATTCAAATATAGCGGGTAATCGACAAGGTTTTGCTGGAGGACTTAATTCTACATTTACAAGTATGGGTAATTTTGTAGGCCCATTGGTAGCAGGTTCATTATTTGATGTTAATATTGAATTTCCTTTATATATGTCTATTATTGTAATGTTATTTGGGATAGTAATTATTTTCATAGAGAAAAATTTAAAGTTAAATCGTAGCGGATGTGATTAAATAAGTTTTATATATTTTATATAATAGAAATGTAACAATAAAAAGTCGTTAGGTAATATAACTGTTACAAAGATTACAATTATTTTAAATTGCCTTCTACTGAATTATTTTATCTATATTTGTATGTTAAGATATAAAAAAATTCAAAGAGAAGTGTGGGTAAGGAGATGAATTTAAAAAATATATTGTTAAGTGTGGTAGCTATCATTTTATCAATTTGTTTGGCATTTCTATTATTTATCGCAACGAATCAAAATGCCTTAGCTAAGGTACATCGAACAATTTCTACTTTTTCAAAAGTCGGAAGTATTGTCGAAACTAAAAATATATTAAATATAAACAGCAATCACACTGCCGAAGCTTCTGAGAAAAATCAAACGCAACACAAAGCAGATATTCGTCAAAATCAAAACGTTAATTATAGGTTAAATGAGAAAGCTCAAGAAAAATATTTATACTCAACAGAGGAATGTAAAATGATAATTGAAAATTATATGCAACAAAATTATAAACAGCCTGTAAAGTTAGAGCGTTTGAATGAAACTAATCAAGCCATCACTTTTGAAGCGTACCCAGAAAACAAAAAAGCAGAAGATATAACAATTAATAAAGTGGGTAAAGTTGAGATAATTTCTGCAAATTAAGTTAAATAAACATGTAATATAAAATCAGAGTAAGAAAGTGAAATCTAAAGATTTCTATCTTACTCTATTTTTTATTAGTCAAAAAGAGTAGTAAAATGGGATATATAAAGAAGATAAATGAGGTGTTACATTGAAACATAAGAAAACTAATGCAATGAGAATGCTTGATAGAGCCAAGATTAATTATTCAGTAAATACATTTGAAATAGGTGAAGAACATTTAGATGGAGAAACAATTGCGGAATTAGTGCATGCGAATGTGAAAGACGTTTATAAAACATTAGTATTAGAAAATGCTAATCATGATCATTTTGTATGTGTTATACCAGTCAGTGAAACATTAGACTTAAAAGAAGCGGCACATGTCATAGGTGAAAAGAAACTTAATTTGATGCCGATGGATGATTTAAAAAAAGTTACTGGTTATATAAGAGGAGGGTGTTCTCCAATAGGAATGAAACATTCGTTTCCAACGATTATTGATGAGTCAGCTTTATCACGAGACAAAATCAATGTGAGTGGTGGTCAACGAGGCATGCAAATTATACTTGAACCTAATGATTTAATTGCAGTTACACAGGCACAAACAGCGCGTATTACTCAACATTAAATGTATTAGCAGAGTGAGCAATGATATACATTGTGAACACTCTGTTAATTTTTCGATTTTTTGAACGTTTTTGAACGTTTTTGATAATTTTTGATTGAAATATGTAAGCGCGAACACTATAATAAAAGTTGTAAAGGAGTGTTAAAGATGATCTCTGAAAAACGACAAAGTTTAATTTTACAAGAACTTAAGAAAAAAGATTTTTTATCACTCCAAGAGTTAATTGAACGAACAGGTTGTAGTGCTTCAACTATAAGAAGAGATTTATCAAAGTTACAACAACTTGGACGTCTTCAACGTGTTCATGGTGGTGCGACACTTAATAGTCATAGAAATCAAGAACCCATTTTATCTGAAAAACTGTCTACAAATCTAAAAGAAAAAAAAGAAATTGGAAGAAAGGCAGCTTTGCTCATTGAAGATAATGATTGTATTTTTATGGATGCAGGTTCTTCTACAATTGAGATGATTCCATTTATAAAAGCACAAGATATCGTAGTGGTTACAAACGGATTGTCTCACGTTGAAAGATTACTTCAGCGAGGTATTAAAACTTTGATGATTGGTGGAGAAGTAAAAGCTACCACTTTTGCTACTGTAGGAGCAAGTGCCCTTGAAGTTTTAAGACGTTATTGTTTTGATAAAGCTTTCATAGGTATGAATGGCTTAGATTTGAATCATGGATTAACCACACCGGATGAAAAAGAAGCATTAATTAAAGAAAGAGCAATACATCAAGCAACCACATCTTATGTTTTATTAGACCATTCAAAATTAGATGAAATATATTTTGCGCATGTCTCAACCAAATCTTGCCATGTTGAGTACATCGTATCTGAGCAATTACGTCATCATAATCGCTACAACGAATACAAAGAGAAATACCATTTTTAGGAGGTTAATTATGATATATACAGTGACATTTAATCCCTCTATTGATTACATCATGTTTACTGATGGATTTGAGCTAAAAGGACTTAATAGAGCTAGAGAAACATACAAATTTGCTGGAGGAAAAGGTATTAATGTTTCTCGCGTGTTGAAAACCTTAGATGTTTCGTCTACGGCATTAGGATTTGCTGGAGGTTTTCCTGGGGAATTTATTTCTAGTATCTTGGAACAAAGCGATATTAATACGGAGTTTATTAAAGTAAATGAAGATACTCGTATTAATGTTAAATTAAAATCTGGCGATGAAACTGAAATTAATGCACCTGGTCCGAATGTGACTTCTGATCAGTTTGAAGCATTATTAAATCAGATTAGACATACTTCTAAAGAGGACACTGTCATTGTAGCAGGAAGTGTTCCAAAAAGTATTCCGAGTGATGCTTATGCTCAAATTGCAAAAATCACTCAAGAAACAGGTGCAAAATTAGTAGTGGATGCTGAAAGAGATTTAGTTAATACAGTGTTAGAATATCATCCTTTATTTATTAAACCGAATAAAGATGAATTAGAAGAAATGTTTGATGTCACAATTAAATCTGATCAAGATGTCGTTAAGTATGGTAGAGAAATAGTAAAAAATGGATCTCAATCTGTCATTATTTCTTTAGGTGGAGATGGTGCCATATATGTTGATGAGACAAGAAGTATTAAAGCCCAAAATCCTAAAGGTGAAGTTGTAAATACAGTAGGATCTGGTGACAGTACAGTTGCAGGTATGGTAGCGGGTCTTGAGTCGGGACTCTCACTTGAAGAAGCATTTCGCCAAGCAGTAGCTTCAGGTACGGCTACAGCATTTAATGATGACTTAGCATTAAAAGAAGATATAGAAAAAATCAAGTCACAAGTTACAATTTCTGTACTTGATGGGGAGTGATAGAGATGAGAATAACAGAATTACTTACTAAAGAAACAATTGCTATGGATTTATCAGCTAGTGATAAAAATGGCGTCATTGATGAATTAGTTAATCAATTAGATTCAGCTGGTAAATTAAGTGATATAGCTCAATTTAAGGAAGCGATTCATAATCGTGAGTCACAAAGCACAACGGGAATTGGTGAAGGAATAGCCATTCCACATGCTAAAGTAGCAGCAGTGAAATCACCTGCGATTGCTTTTGGTAAATCAAAAGAAGGTGTGGACTATCAAAGTTTAGATGGCCAACCTGCACATTTATTCTTTATGATTGCAGCGCCAGAGGGTGGTGCACAAACACATTTAGATGCATTAGCTAAATTGTCAGGTATTTTAATGGACGATAAAGTAAGAGAAAATTTATTACAGGCTAATTCAGAAGAAGAAATACTTCGTATTATTGATAATGCTGATGACGAAGCGACTAAAGAAGAAGAAAAAGAAGCTCAAGAGCAAGAGGCTGAAGCACAAGCAACAACTGGTGCATCAGCGAATGATAATGCTAACGAATCTTACGTTTTAGCTGTAACAGCGTGTCCAACAGGTATTGCACATACGTATATGGCCCGTGATGCTTTGAAAAAACAAGCAGAAAAAATGGGAGTTAAAATAAAAGTTGAAACAAATGGTTCAAGTGGTATTAAAAACCATTTAACTCAACAAGATATTGAACGTGCAACTGGGATTATTGTAGCTGCCGATGTTCATGTAGAAACAGATCGTTTCGATGGTAAAAATGTAGTTGAGGTTCCAGTAGCAGACGGGATTAAACGTCCTGAAGAGTTAATCAATACAGCACTTGATACAAGTAGAAAACCATTTAAAGCACATGGTGGACAAAGAAATACAGATAAAGATAGTAATGATGAAAAATTAAGTCCAGGTAAAGCATTTTATAAACACTTAATGAATGGTGTTTCTAATATGTTACCACTTGTTATTGCTGGTGGTATCTTAATGGCGATTGTATTCTTATTTGGTGCCAACTCATTTGATCCAAAAAGCCCTGAACATAATGCGTTTGCAGAACAATTGTGGAATATTGGTAATAAGAGTGCCTTTGCATTAATTATTCCAATCTTAGCTGGTTTCATTTCTCGTAGTATTGCAGATAAACCAGGTTTTGCAGCTGGCCTAGTTGGCGGTATGTTAGCAATTTCTGGTGGCTCTGGATTTATCGGTGGTATTATTGCTGGTTTCTTAGCGGGTTATTTAACACAAGGTATCAAATATATTACTCGTAATTTACCTCAAGCAGTTGAAGGTTTAAAACCAACATTAATTTATCCACTATTAAGTGTGACGATTACTGGATTATTAATGATTTATGTATTTAATCCACCTGCAGCATGGTTAAACAACCTATTATTAAATGGTTTAAATAGTTTATCTGGTTCTAACATTATGCTATTAGGACTAGTTATTGGAGCTATGATGGCAATTGATATGGGAGGTCCATTCAATAAAGCGGCCTATGTATTTGCGACAGCAGCTTTAACTGAAGGTAATGCTGCACCAATAACAGCAGCAATGGTTGGTGGTATGATTCCACCATTGGCAATTGCCACAGCAATGTTTATCTTTAAACGTAAATTTACAAAAGAGCAACGTGGCTCAATCGTACCTAACTATGTTATGGGTCTATCATTTATTACAGAAGGTGCTATACCTTTTGCAGCTGCTGACCCATTACGTGTGATTCCATCAATGATGG
Source organism: Staphylococcus sp. HMSC034C12 (assembly GCF_001835895.1). Classification (NCBI taxonomy): domain Bacteria; kingdom Bacillati; phylum Bacillota; class Bacilli; order Caryophanales; family Staphylococcaceae; genus Staphylococcus; species Staphylococcus sp. HMSC034C12. The sequence goes on from NZ_KV826304.1 coordinate 104,460, forward strand.
TCGGTTCAGGTGTTGCTGGAGCGATTGCATTAGGACTTGGTTCAAGAATTAATGCACCACATGGTGGTATCATCGTTATAGCAGCAACAGACTTTAGTCATATCATCCAAACTATCATTGCTTTAATTATAGGTACACTTGTTTCAGCAGTACTTTATGGTTTACTGAAACCAAAATTAACAGAACAAGAAATTAAAGCTTCAGAATCTATGGATGAATAATCAACATTGGTTTAATGAGCCTGAGACATAATGAGTTGTCTCAGGCATTTTTTATATATTAATATTTGTTAATTGAATCGAAAACGTGTTGCCTCAAAGCTATTTTAAGGAATACTAGCATCGAGATCTTTGTAAAAAAGGCAATATTCAAAGAAATTTGGATTGGAGCCTCAGCAAAAAGGGTTTCCTGAGAAACCCAACGTTCAACGAAAGCTGGGGTTACATTATCGAGGAGATTAACGAATTCTGTCCAATCTTTTATTATATAGTTAATATGTAATTAAAAAGATATAGCGATATATATACTTGACTATTACTATAGATTAGTTTTAAATGGGAATTTGAGTTTAAGAAACAAATAACCATCTTGGACTATTATTGCACTTTTATAGTGCTTAATTAAAAAATCCCTCATATATCGTTTTTCTGATTTTCTTAAAAATTTATTACAAGGACCATTGAAGTATATATGAAATAGTAGGAAGAAAATCAGTATATAATGCTTTTTAAATGATTTTAAATGTTAAAAGCTTTCTTATTCTTATTTAACCATTTAGTATAGAAATATGGTAAAATTAAAGTAATACATTTTTTTGGGGGTGTCTTGATGGGAAGGTCTTAACATGCTTTTATAACGGTGATAAGTATGACGTATTAAATTCGTGTTACTCATTAGAGACACATAATATTTGGAGGTGAATCCCTAGAAATAGGGAACTAATTGGAAACAGTGACCATAATTAATTTAGTAATATTTTTTCTATTAATCGCTTTAACAACTGTATTCGTTGGATCTGAATTTGCATTAGTAAAAGTACGTTCAACACGAATTGAACAACTTGCTGATGAAGGTAATGGAAGCGCAAAAATTGTTAAAAAGATGATTGCTAATCTTGATTATTATTTATCAGCTTGTCAACTTGGTATTACAGTTACATCTTTAGGTTTAGGTTGGTTAGGTGAACCGACATTCGAAAAACTATTACATCCACTTTTTAATATATTACATTTGCCAAGTGCAGTAACTACAACCATTTCATTTGTGATTTCGTTTATTGTTGTAACTTATTTACATGTAGTGTTAGGTGAGTTAGCACCTAAATCAATAGCAATACAACATACTGAAAAATTAGCATTAACTTATGCTAGACCATTATATTATTTTGGTAATGTCATGAAACCATTAATATGGTTAATGAATGGTTCGGCACGAGTAATTATTAGAATGCTTGGTGTTAATCCTGATGCGCAAGCAGATGCAATGTCTGAGGAAGAAATTAAAATTATTATTAATAATAGTTATAATGGTGGAGAAATTAATCAAACAGAACTGAATTACATGCAAAATATCTTTTCATTTGACGAAAGACATGCGAAAGATATCATGGTTCCACGTACACAAATGGTAACGTTAAACGAACCATTTAATGTTGACGAATTACTTGAAACGATTAAAGAACATCAATTTACACGTTATCCAATTACTGAAGATGGGGATAAAGACCATATAAAAGGTTTTATTAATGTAAAAGAATTTTTAACAGAATATGCTTCAGGTAAAACAATTAAAATCTCTAATTATATTCATGAATTACCTATGATTTCAGAAACAACTCGTATTAGCGATGCATTAGTTTCAATGCAACGTGAACATGTTCATATTAGTCTTATTATTGACGAATATGGTGGTACTGCTGGTATTCTAACAATGGAAGATATTCTTGAAGAGATTGTCGGTGAAATCAGAGATGAATTTGATGACGATGAAATAAATGATATTGTTAAATTAGAGGAAGATATGTATCAAATTAACGGACGTGTCTTACTTGATGATTTACATGAAAAATTTGATATCACTTTTGAAGATTCTGAAGATATCGATACAATTGGTGGATGGTTACAAGCACACAATACTAATCTTCAAGTTGAAGATTATATAGATACAAAATACGATCGATGGATTGTTTCTGAAATGGATAATCATCAATTGGTATGGGTTGTACTTAAATACCAATTTAATGAAACAAGACCTGTGATTAGTGATGAAGAGGAAGAAGAAAATCACGATCACAAACATGAATCGGATGAATAAAAATAAAGGCACTTGGGTATGTAAACCTAAGTGTCTTTATTTGTATGCGTAAAAGAAATTAAGTTATGCTATTTTTTAGTTGAGAAATTATATTGAATAGGATGTGGCACAAATGATAAATGATACACAAGTGTTAAATAATGGTTACCCAATGCCTAAAGTAGGACTAGGTGTTTATAAAATGGAAGATGATGAGATGGAAACCGCAGTACAAACAGCATTAGAAGCGGGATATCGTGCATTTGATACTGCTTATTTTTACGGTAATGAACAAGCACTAGGTAAAGCTTTAAACAACAGTGATATTGCAAGAGAAGACGTATTTATTACTTCTAAATTATGGAATGATTATCAAGGATATGATAATACATTAGAATATTTTAATAAATCTTTAGAAAACTTAGGATTGGATTACTTAGATTTATATTTAATTCATTGGCCATGTGAAAAAGATGGCTTATATATTGAATCTTATAAAGCATTAGAAAAATTATATAATGAAGGTAAAATTAAAGCGATTGGTGTATGTAACTTTAAACCCCATCACTTAGAAACTTTGATGAAAGAGACAACTATTGTACCTCAAATTAATCAAATAGAAGTTCATCCTTATTTTAATCAACAAGATGTACAAGATTATTGTGATAAACATGATATTACTGTTACAGCTTGGATGCCACTTATGAGAAATCGAGGATTATTAGATGATCCAGTAATTACAAAATTAGCAGAACAATATGACAAAACACCAGCACAAATTGTATTACGTTGGCATCTAGCCCATGACAGAATTATTATTCCTAAATCAAAAACGCCATCTCGTATTCGTGAAAATTATGATATTTTTGACTTTAATTTAGAACTTACTGAGATTGCGGAAATTGATAGTTTAAATAGAAATGCACGTCAAGGTAAAGATCCAGATGATGTAGCAATAGGTGATTTAAAATAATATAGTTTAAATTATTACAAAAGCTGGAATTAATGTTAATTATTTGTTAATTACATGGTTATTAGTAGAATGTTTATTGATTTTATTGATACAATATTGGAAAGAATGTAGAAAAGGATGTAATTAGATGAAAATCAGAGTCATTATACCTTGCTTCAATGAAGGTAAAGTCGTAAAAAAAACTTACGATAGATTGACTGAAATTTTGACGGAGAATAGTAAAACTCGTCGTTATTATTATGACTTGTTATTTATTGATGACGGTAGTAAAGATAATACGATTGAGCATATACAACATTTAGCGGAATACGATGAACATGTTAAATATATTTCTTTCAGTCGAAATTTTGGTAAAGAAGCAGCAATGATTGCTGGTTTTCAACACAGTGTGAATTTTGATGCAGTCGTAATGATTGATGGAGATTTACAACATCCTCCGGAATTTATACCTAAAATGGTTGAAATGTATCAACAAGGGTTTGATCAAGTTGTCGCTAAACGAGATCGTAGTGGTGAAAATGTTGCACGTAAAACAATGTCAAAGTTGTACTATAAGCTCATTAATAGCTTTGTCGAAGATATTAAATTTAGTGATGGTGTAGGAGATTTTCGATTATTAAGTCAACGTGCAGTTAAATCGATTGTTTCATTAAATGAATATAATCGATTTTCTAAAGGGTTATTTGAATGGATAGGATATAATACAAAGATTTTTACTTATAAAAATGTAGAACGAGAAGCTGGAGAATCTAAATGGACTTTTACCAAGTTATTAAATTATGGGATTGATGGATTAATATCATTTAATAATAAACCACTGAGAGCAATGATATATCTTGGAATGTTTATCTTTGGATTAAGCATCATTTATATTATTTATTTGTTAATAGGCATTTTAATGAATGGAATTAATCATCCGGGTTACTTTACAACAATAGCAGCTGTATTGTTATTAGGTGGCATTCAGTTAATGTCTATTGGTGTAGTTGGCGAATATATTGGGCGAATTTATTACGAAGTAAAACAAAGACCAAAATATATTGTAGAAGCTTCCAATTTAAAAGCACCTATTGAAAAAGTAGTTGCAGAAAAAGAAAAAATTTATCAATAAAAAATAAACATGTAAAAGCTCTTACATCATAGCTTCTTACATGTTTATTTTTTTAAGTCATTTTCAATATAATTATGTTTGAGTTGCCACAATAAATATATATCAAATAAAGCATAAATAATTATGAAGATATACCAAAATGACGTTAATAAGGTCAAAAGTATAATTGAAATAATAATAATTGTATGACCAATCATAATAGGATGTTGTAGCTTACTCAAAAATTTAAGATGATTCATTTCATTTTTTGAAAAAGTACTTATGAAATCAATGCTTAAGCCTATGATAAATATAGCTGGAGCTAAATAAGGAATAGACATATAGACTGATTGGTCGCTAGATTCAAAAGTGATAAATAATGAGCAACTAATCATAATTGCAAAAATGAATGCAAGAGATTTATACTCTGAAATCATTAAGTATATATGTTTACGATTTAAATAATATTGTAAGATTGTCCAACTTAAGAAAAATATAATTGAAGCAAATGTTATAAAATTGAACTTTTCAATCACAACACTATTAATAATAGCATTGATAACAATGGATAATAGAACGGAGTTAAACGTTAGTTGTTTGAAATGATGCCGATATAAATCAAAGCCCAGAACACATATGGTAATGGCTATATTAATAAATACATATATAATCATGTTGTACTCCTATCACGTGTGTGTAGTTCATTAAAATATTATAGCAATTAAAATAAACTTAATCATTTCAAAACACTTAATAAATATTATCCTATTATAATTTACTAATTATACACCTTTCTTATTACTCCATAACAATGTATGTAACTGAGGTAAAACATACACATGATTCATATCACTGCTATTCATTACTGTGTCTACAAGAGTTTCATAGCGACCAAGTAACTTTTCGGTATGATATTCAACATCATCATCTAAATAGGGATTTCCTACTTGCAAATAAAATGGAATATTAGGATAACGATGATGAATCATTTTAGCAAATTGATAATCTTCTTTATCAAAAACAACTACTTTCAAGTTCAATGTTGATGGTATACATTGTTCTATGACACTATCTAATATTTCTAAATTAGGCACCATATTAGAGCTTGGCGGTTTAGGACTAATTGTTAAATCGTTAATTTGTCGCATCCAAGGTTGAAATTTACTGCCTTGGGTTTCTAATGCCGTAAAAATATTTTTTTCTTCAAATAAATCTACTAAATCTTGAATCCCTTTGATTAATGCAGGGTTACCTCCAGAAATAGTGACATGATCAAATTGATTACCGCCAATTTCTTTTAAACGATCATAAATGTCTTGAGCAGTTAATAACTCTATATCATCTTTAGCGCTACCATCCCACGTAAAGGCGGAATCGCACCAACTACAACGATAATCGCATCCTGCTGTGCGGACAAACATTGTTTTTCGTCCTATAACTCGTCCTTCTCCTTGAATAGTAGGTCCGAAAATTTCTAAAACTGGTATTTTTGAAGGCATTATTTAATCTCCTTTGGACGATAGACAACATAACTTGATGGTGTTTCACGTAAATAAACTTGTACGCATTTAGGTTTATTGTCATACTCGTTAAGATGAGCTTGTACGATTTCAAAAATTGTCTGTGCCACAATTTCAGTAGAAGGACTTTTATCTTTAAATTGAGGTAACTCATTTAATAAATAGTGATCAAATTGGTCATGGACCAATCGTTTTAATTCACTAAAATTAATTAAAAATCCATTATGGTCGAGTGCATCTCCAACAATAGTTAAGTTAACAAAATAAGTATGTCCATGTGTTCTCATGCATTTTCCAGCATCTTCACTAGGAATAAAATGTGCTGCTGAAAAATTGAAATCTTTATTTAATTCAAATGTATAAGGGTGATTCACTGTAGGATAAACTTGTTGTATCATAATGACGCATCTCCTTTTTGTTCTAAATATTGATGAAGTCCACGTTGCCTTAATTTACAAGCTGGACATTTTCCGCATCCATCTCCAATAATACCGTTGTAGCATGTAAGCGTATTGTGACGCACATAATTGAGAACACCTAATTCATCACTGAGTTCCCAAGTTTGCGCTTTATCTAACCACATTAAGGGTGTATGAATAACAAAATCTCTATCCATAGATAAACTAAGTGTGACATTCATAGATTTAATAAAACTATCTCGGCAATCTGGGTAACCAGAGAAGTCTGTTTCACATACACCAGTAATGATGTGTTTCGCATTCACTTGATAGGCAAGAGCCCCAGCAAATGACAAGAATAATAAATTACGAGCAGGTACAAAAGTATTTGGTATACCATCTTCTCCTGTCTCAATTTTCATGTCATGTTTTGTTAATGCATTTGGAGTAAGTTGAGATAGTAAAGACATGTCTAAAATATGGTGTTTCAACCCTTGATCTTTTGCTATTTTAGAAGCTACTTCGATTTCTGTATTATGTCTTTGCCCATAATTGAATGTGACAAGTTCAACCTCTTTAAAATGTCTTTTGGCGTAGAAAAGACAGGTTGTACTATCTTGACCACCACTAAACACAACAATTGCTTTTTCAGAATTCAAAACACTGTTTGGCATAACGTTTCTCCTTTAAAAGTTAATATTTTTAATTTATGATGAAATAGAATGAAAACATTGGATATAAAATATAAAAAAAGCCTATCTCTATAAAAAGATAGACTTAAAAGATGTAGAACATATGTACATTAAAAAGCTTATATAAATATTTCTACAAAGGTCTAGTTTTTTATAGAGGGTTTCAGCTAGGAACCTCTTTATATTCGAATTATACGATAGATAGCTTAATATATTCATATCTTAAAATCAAGTGCTAGTTTATAGAATATTAAAAAAAGCGCTTATATAAAAATTGTATTTTAATATATTATTTTGAAGGTTGGAAATAATTATGATTATAGTCATAGATAATAATGATTCATTTACATATAACTTGATTGATTACATAAAAACAAAAACTTCTCATTGTGTAAAGGTAATAAAGGTAACAGAAGTGACTGTAGCATTACTTGAAGAATTAACAATTGAAGCTATTGTCATATCTCCAGGTCCGGGAAAACCAAGTGACTATCCAATTTTGAAAAGCGTTTTAGATAGATACGCCTCATCGGTGCCTATATTAGGTATCTGTTTAGGGTTTCAACTCATCTATGAATATTATGGAGGGGAAATTATGCATGGGCCAAAGCCCGTTCATGGTCATACAACACCTATAATGCATACAGGTAAAGGACTTTTCAAACAGTTACCTCAAAATTTTAATGTCATGCGTTATCATTCTTTAATTGCTAATAGGCAACAATTACCTTCTCAATTAAATATTACAGCTACAAATAATGAAGGTATTATGATGGCATTTGAACATGATACACTACCTATTTTTGCAGTACAGTATCATCCTGAATCTATATTAAGTGAATATGGTCATCAGCAGATTCAATACTTTATAGAGAGAGTAGGAAAAACACATGAATATTACGTTTAATTACCGTTATTATACTAATGAAGATGACTACATCAATTATCAATTGCGATTTGATCAATATATTTCAAAATCAATTGCCTATTCTTTAGAAGAAGTAGGTGAAGTTATTCAATTTGCTGAAGAACAACAGAAAAAGGGGCATTATGTAGCGTTATATTTAACTTATGAATCAGCGCCATTTTTTAATAATCAATTAGAAACGTATCACTTAATAGAAAAAGAAGTATACGCTGCTGCATACGCTTTTAATCAACCCTTAAACTCTGATAATAATAAGGATAATATACAATATCATTCAGTACATCATTTTCAATTTCAAGAAAGTGAAGAACAAATGAGAAGAAAAATTATTAAAATACAAGAAGCTATTACAGAAGGAGATACTTATCAAGTTAATTATACTACTCGTTTATCCAGTAAAGTACATTATCCTATTTCAACGTTATATACCTATTTAACTCACAACAATAACGGTGGCTATACAGCTTTATTAGATACCGAAGAAGTAAAAGTTGCGTCAATTTCTCCAGAGTTATTTTTTCAAAAAGGTACGTTTAACAATAAAGCAAACATTATTGTTAGTAAGCCGATGAAAGGAACAATGCCACGTGGGAAAAATAGTGTAGAAGATCAGTTGAATTATGAAGCATTAATGTATTCTCATAAAGATAGAGCAGAAAATGTAATGATTGTTGATTTATTACGTAATGATATGTCAAGAATTTCAAAAACTGGAACCATCGAGGTTTATAAATTGTTTTTTATTGAAACGTATCAAACCGTATACCAAATGACAAGTATGATAACAGGGCAACTCGAAGATGCTATATCGCTTCATTCAATTTTAACAGCAATGTTTCCATGTGGATCTATCACTGGTGCGCCTAAACAAAGTACAATGACTTATATCAAACATTTAGAAACCAGTCCAAGACATATTTATTGCGGCACAATAGGTTTATTGTTACCAGATGATAAAATGATTTTTAACATTCCAATTAGAACAATAGAATATCGAAATAATCTGGCTCTTTACGGGGTAGGTGCGGGAATTACCATTGATTCTGTTCCATTAAATGAAATTCAAGAATTTCGAGACAAAACCAAAATATTGGAGGAGTTATGATTGAAATTATTTGAAACAATGCGACTTAATCATGGTCATATACCAAGGTTAAACTATCATACGCGTCGTCTACGTCAATCTTGTTCACAATTAGGTTTTCAGTTTTCAGAGATTGCTTGGTATAGTTATATTGAAAATTTAAAACAAAATTATAATGACCACTTATATCGTTTGAAAATAGAAATTGATAAAGACGGACAATTTACCCACGTTATTCAGCCATTATCTTCTAAAGACATTTTTACTGCACGTTTTAAAAAGTCTAACAATGATTATCCACAAAAATTTATTATAAATAAAACAACAGAAAGAACATATTTAACGCATAATCATGAAACAGATTTGATACTACTGTATGATGATAGTGGTAAAATTTTAGAATTTGATATTGGAAATATTATGATTAAAGAAAATGGAAACTATTATACGCCACGATATAATAAAGATTTTTTACGAGGATGTATGAGAGAAAGTTTATTAGAAAATCATAAACTTAAGCTGAAAGATTATACTAAAGATGAATTAATGATAAAACTGGAAAATGAAGAAGTAGAAGTTTATTTGCTGAATAGTCTACGTGAAGTTGCTCGGGTATCTATTTATATATAAAATACATTTGATAAATATTGTGAAATTTAATTTAGTTAATAATGGAGAAGATTATGGCATTATTATGGTTAATACTTATCGTACTACTCAATAGTTTAAGTAAATATATAATCAATCGATATTTGAAGGATAATCTAATCATGCTACCGCGTATTGTAGGCACAATGACTGTGTTGTTTCAATTTGTACTAGTATATCTTTTAATTCAGTCCATCATGCCATATGCTACGCATTTATTAAATTTATTTTATCATCAATAAAATAGATTCAAATAATTTAGAATGTAATAAGAGGTGCAATAATGAAAATTTATAGTCAAGGAGACCAAGCGATTATTATAGATATTGAACAAGAAGTCGCTGAAGATGTAACAAAAAATTTAATTGCTGTACGTACACATTTATTAAATAAAGACTTACCTTTCATCACTGATATTGTACCTACAGAGTCTAGTATGATGATTTGTTATGATGCTCGAGATATGATTAAACATTATAATATTTCATCGCCATTTCAATATATGAAGGCACTTGTAAATTCAATTCAGACTGAATTAGAACATATCGAAAATAAACAAACAGCGTGTCATTTTCATAATATTCCTGTGGTTTATGGTGATCAATTTGGACCTGATTTAGAGGCTCTATTAAAATACTATCGTCTATCCAAAGAGGAATTTATTCAACTTCATTCAAAATCACATTACTTTGTCTCTATGATGGGATATTCCCCAGGCTTTCCTTATTTAACAGGAATGAATGAAAAATTATATGTTAATCATACCAGTCACAAGAAAAAAAGAGTACCTGCAGGTTCTGTCATTATTGAAGGGAAAAAATGTGGCATTGTAACGACAGATACTTATAACGATTGGTTAGTCATTGGCTATACCCCAATTAAATTATTTTCACCAGAGCGCGATAACTTTAATTTATTAAAATTAGGAGATAATGTCTTATTTCATCCTAAAAATCCAAATGATACTGAATTAGGAGATTTTAAATAATGTCAATCATAATAGAAAAACCTGGACTTTTTAGCACGTTCCAAGACTTTGGACGCCAAGGGTATGAATATGAGGGAGTCATCCCTGGCGGTGCATTAGATACATTAGGACATGAAATTGCGAATCGTCTTGTAGCAAATGATAAAAACGAAGCAACTTTAGAAATGACACATATTATGGCGAAAATTAGATTCACAGAGCCTACTTTAATTGCCTTAACAGGTCATCACTTTGAAGCGTGTACAGAAAATATGAAAATTAAACCTTATAAATTGTATTTAGTAGAAAAAGGAGAAGTATTGTCTTTCAAAGAAACGAGTACAACATCTCGTGTTTATTTAGCTATTGGAGGAGGATTTAAATTAGATTCTTGGTTAAATTCAACGTCAACAGATTTAAATGTTGGTGTTGGAGGGTTTCATGGAAGAACACTTCAAGAAGGCGATGAAATTGAAATGAAACGTGATTATACATCACGACACCGTAAACTTTTTGAAAATTTAGCACATCAGCGAACAACAAGTTGGGGAATTGATGGTTATGCTTTATCGTTTAATTATGTTTCTGATGTATTTCATGTCATTGCTAATAAAGGAACAAATGATTTTGATACTGAAACACAACAAACATTTATACATGGAGAGTACAAGGTAACGAATAAGTCTAATCGTGTAGGGATGTTATTAGAGGGTCCTAGTATTAAAGCATATTATGAAGATATGCCTGAGTATCAACCAGTAAAAAAGGGCACTATTCAAGTAAAACGTGATGGTACACCTATTATTTTATTAAATGATCATTACACTATTGGAAGTTATCCACAAATAGGTACTATAGCAAGCTATCATTTGACTAAACTAGCTCAAAAACCACAAGGATCTCGTTTGAAATTTCAATTTATAGATATTGAAACGGCTGAAAAAAATACTGTTAAGTTTAGTAATTGGACGAATCAATTATTTCATGGTATCGAATTTCGAATGCAATTAGAAATGTTAAAATAAAAAATATCATCAAAATATTGAACATTAATATTTTAATGATATTTTTTAATGTAAAGGTATAGGACTATAGTCTGATTAAATTGAATAGATTAGGCGTTATAATATATCAATAAGTTTAACAATTTAGAAATGATTAGGTATATAAATGGGAAGGCTGAACTTGAGCTTTTTCTTGATAAATAAGTAAAAATACTTTATATTTATATATTGAACTATGAAGTATTATTACAAAAATATTACAAAATTCATATTTTTTTAATAAATAGTTAACAATTAAATGTAGTAATAAAAAGTGTTCTTTTATTAAATGATAATTAAAAATTTTATTGTTTTAAAAATATATTAAATTTTAAAAATAGCATTTGTAAATGGCCGTATTTGAATAACTATAAACGGAGGAAACATTCATGAGTTTACACAAAAGAAAAATAAGTCTTTTTGCGTTTTTCTTAATGACTGTATTTACAGTAACCTTGAAAACGTATTTCTCATACTATGTAGATTTTTCTTTAGGTGTTAAAGGATTAGTTCAAAATTTAATACTATTGATGAATCCATATAGTTTAATCGCGCTTATTTTAAGTATCTTTTTGTTCTTTAAAGGTAAGAAAGCATATTGGTTTATTTTTATTGGAGGATTCTTATTAACATTTTTACTCTATGCTAATGTTGTTTATTTTAGGTTCTTCTCAGACTTTTTAACGTTTAGTACATTAAATCAAGCGAGTAACGTTCAATCGATGGGGGGCGCAGTAAGTGCCTCTTTTAAATGGTATGACTTTGTGTATTTCTTAGATACGATTGTATATCTGTTTATTTTAATTTTTAAACGAAGTTGGTTAGACAAACGTGTATTTAGTAAAAAGTTTGTACCAGTAGTGATGGCAGCATCAATTGCATTGTTCTTTTTAAACTTAGCTTTTGCTGAAACTGATCGACCTGAATTATTAACTCGTACATTTGATCACAAATATTTAGTTAAATATTTAGGACCATATAATTTTACTGTATATGATGGTGTTAAAACGATTCAAAACAATCAACAAAAAGCATTGGCTTCTGAAGATGATTTAACTCGTGTTTTAAATTATACGAAACAAAAAAATACGGAACCAAACCCTGAATATTATGGTATTGCTAAGAAGAAAAATATCATAAAAATACATTTAGAAAGTTTTCAAACATTTTTAATTAATAAAAAAGTAAATGGTAAGGAAGTTACACCTTTCTTAAATAAATTATCAACTGGTAACGATGACTTTAGATATTATCCAAACTTCTTCCATCAAACAGGACAAGGTAAAACTTCTGATTCAGAATTTACAATGGATAATAGTTTATATGGTTTACCTCAAGGATCTGCGTATTCATTAAAAGGAGATAACACATATCAATCTTTACCAGCAATTTTAGATCAAAAAGAAGGTTACACTTCTGATGTTATGCACGGGGATTACAAAACATTTTGGAACCGTGATCAAATTTATAAACATTTTGGTATAGATAAATTTTACGATGCAACATATTATGATATGTCGGATGAAAATGTCGTGAATTTAGGGTTAAAAGATAAACCTTTCTTTAAAGCATCAGCAGAATATCAATCTAAAATGAAACAACCTTTTTATTCCCATTTAATTACATTAACTAACCATTATCCATTTACTTTAAATTCAGAAGATGCAAGTATTGATAAGCCGAATACAGGCGATTCTACTGTAGATGGATATATTCAAACGGCGCATTACTTAGATCAAGCTTTAGAACAGTATATTAATGATTTGAAAACTAAAGGGTTATATGATGATTCAGTTATTATGATTTACGGTGACCATTATGGTATTTCTGAAAACCATAACAATGCAATGGAAAAATTACTGGGTGAGCAAATTACACCAGCTAAATTTACAGATTTAAATCGTACTGGCTTCTGGTTAAAAATTCCTGGCAAAAATGGGACTGTAGATGAAACATATGCTGGACAAGTGGATGTTATGCCTACTATTTTAAATTTAGTTGGTATTGACTCGAAGAATTATTTAATGTTGGGTACAGATATGTTATCTAAAGATCATAATGATGTGATTCCATTCCGTAATGGTGATTTCATCACAAAAGATTATAAATTTGTGAATGGTAAAGTATATTCAAATAAAAATAATGAATTAATAACAACGCCACCTAAAGATTTAGAAAAAAATAAGAAACAGGTGGAAAAAGATTTAGAAATGAGTGACGACGTATTAAATGGTGACCTATTCAGATTCTACAATAATCCAGATTTCAAAAAAATTAATCCGTCAAAATATGACTACAAAATAGGTCCTTATGGAAATCAAAAATAATTCAATATTAGAGAGTGTGTAAAATCAACATTCTATATTAAATGCCCGTAGATAAGTTTTATCTACGGGTTTTTTATAGTTGCATTAAAAATAAACAAAAAAGAAAGGGAGTGGGACAGAATTCATTTTGAATTCCTCGTTTTACTGTGGTAACGCATTCTTAACTTGCGTTAGACGTAGACTTTCTTATTGAAAATTTTTATGTTGGAGTCCCGAGACTAGAATTGACTGCCAATATATTAAAAATGCCTAAGACAATTTATTATGTCTCAGGCCTATTCTTTAATTTAATTATCCTAATGATACGTCTAATATCATCATTATTACAAAACCAAGCATTAAGCTTAATGTAGCTAAATCTGTATTATTACCCGATTGAGAATCAGGAATAAGCTCTTCTACAACTACAAAAATCATTGCTCCTGCTGCAAAAGCTAATGCATAAGGTAGTACTGGAGTGATAAAAATAATTGCAATGGCACCTATAGTTGCAAAAATAGGTTCTACTATTGCTGATGCTTGACCATAATTAAATGCTTTAAAACGTGTTGCACCAGCGGCTCTAATCGGCATAGACAAAGCAGCTCCTTCTGGAATATTCTGAATACCAATACCAATTGCTAAACCAAGGGCTCCAAAAAAGGTAGCTTGTCCATTTCCAGTTGCAATTCCACCAAATGCTACACCAATTGATAAACCTTCAGGAATATTGTGTAAAGTGATAGCTAATACTAGTAAAGCATTTTTACTTAAAGAAGTTTTAACGCCTTCTCGATATTGACTTTTATCACCGATTTTTTGGTGTATATGTGGAATGACTGCATCAAGTCCTCTAATAAACACACCACCTAGAATAAAACCAATCGCAGCAGGTAACCAAGCAGGTAAATGACCATTTGTACCATAATCAATGGAAGGTTGTAATAAAGACCAAAAACTTGCAGCAATCATAATTCCAGCGGCAAAACCTTGCATAGAAGTTAGAATTTTTTTGTTTACAGTCTTAAAAATAAAGACTGATGCAGCACCTAAAGCAGTTAATAACCAAGTGATAATACCAGCAATAAGTGCTTGAAGATAAGGTGGTAAATTTTCGAAAAAGTCTATCACATCTATTTTCTCCTTATATCATTTAGCATTAAAAAGGTGTATAATATATAGAACTGAATTAAGCTTATCAGAAATATATTGAAATTTCGATATTAAAAAGGAAGTAAAAATATGGAAGCGTATAAAATAGAACAACTAAATAAATCATATGCTGATAAAGTTATTTTTGATGACTTAAATCTTTCTATTTCTGAACATGAAAAAATTGGACTTGTAGGTATAAATGGTACTGGTAAAAGTACTTTATTAAAAGTCATTGGTGGTTTAGATGAAGATTTTTCAGCCGATATAACTCATCCTAATCAGTATCGTATTCGTTATTCTTCACAGAAGCAACATTTAGATGGTGATATGACAGTGTTTCAAGCTGTTCTAAGTTCCGATACAGATACTTTACGTATTATTAAAACATATGAAGAAGCTGTGACTATATATACAGAACATCAAAACGATGCGAATTTTAAAAAAATGATGGAAGCTCAAGAACTTATGGATCAACACCATGCATGGGATTACAATGCTGAAATTAAAACTATTTTATCAAAATTAGGTATTAATCATACGACTAAAAAAATTAAAGAATTATCAGGTGGACAACAAAAACGTGTTGTCTTAGCTAAGACGCTTATTGAACAACCTGATTTGTTATTGTTAGATGAGCCTACAAACCATTTAGACTTTGAATCAATTAATTGGTTAATTAACTATGTTAAGCAATATCCACATACAGTTTTATTTGTGACACATGATCGCTATTTTTTAAATGAGATTGCTACACGTATTGTGGAATTAGATAGAGGAAAACTTAAATCTTATCCAGGAAACTATGAAGATTACATTGCAATGAGAGCTGAAAATGAAGTGATTGAACAAAAACAACAAGAAAAGCAAAAAGCACTTTATAAACAAGAACTTGCATGGATGCGTACAGGCGCAAAAGCAAGAACGACAAAACAACAAGCTCGAATTAATCGATTTAATGATTTAGAGACAGAAGTTCAATCTCATCATCAAAAAGATAAAGGTCAACTCAATCTTGCTTATTCTAGATTAGGCAAACAAGTATTTGAGTTAGATCATTTAACGAAAAAGATTCAAAATAAAATATTATTCAAAGATGTAACAGAAATCATTCAAAGTGGTCAAAGAATTGGTATTGTTGGCCCAAATGGTGCAGGGAAGACGACAATGTTAAATATTTTAAATCAAGATGATACTGATTATTCTGGAGAATTAAAAGTTGGCCAAACTGTAAAAATAGCTTATTTTAAACAAACAGAAGAAACTTTGGATAGTGATATACGTATGATTGACTATTTGAGAGAAGAAAGTGAAGTGGCAAAAGAAAAAGATGGTACTTCAGTTTCAGTTACTCAATTGTTAGAGCGATTTCTATTTCCGAGTGCTGCTCATGGTAAAAAGATTTATAAATTATCAGGTGGAGAGCAAAAACGATTATATTTATTGAGATTGCTTGTTCATCAACCTAATGTTCTGTTACTTGATGAGCCAACCAATGATCTTGATACTGAAACATTAACAATTTTAGAAGACTACATTAGTACATTCGGAGGGTCAGTAGTTACTGTAAGTCATGATCGTTATTTTTTAAACAAAGTAGCACAAGAATATTGGTACATTCACGATGGCCAATTAGAACGTATTATTGGAACATTCGAAGATTATGAGGCCTATAAAAAAGAAAAAGATCGACAGGATACACTTGAAAAACAAGCTCAACAACCTAAAACTAAATCAAACATTCGTAAAAAGACGGGACTGTCTTATAAAGAAAAACGGGAATATGAAGCCCTAATGGAACGTATTGAAACGACAGAACATAGACTAGAGCAAATTGATGCTGAAATGGTAGAAGCGAGCGCTGATTACGCTAAAATAAAAGAATTAAATGAAGAAAAAGAACATCTAGAGCAGTCATATGATGTAGACATCACGAGATGGAGTGAATTAGAAGAAATAAAAGAGCAATAAGGGGAATGTAAGTATGGAAGCAACTTTGTCACATTATTTTGGTTATGATACGTTTAGACCAGGTCAAAAAGAGATAATTTCTAAAATATTAAATCATCATAATGTATTAGGTGTCTTGCCTACAGGTGGTGGTAAATCAATATGTTATCAAGTGCCTGGTTTAATGTTAGGTGGTACAACGATAGTAATAAGTCCATTGATTTCTTTAATGAAAGACCAAGTGGATCAGTTAAAAGCAATGGGTATCAAAGCAGCCTATCTAAATAGTAGTTTAAATAAAAAACAACAATCTGAGATTGAAAATAAGTTAATCACTGAAGGCATTCAATTTTTATATGTGGCACCTGAACGTTTTGAAAGTAACTATTTTTTAAAGTTGCTTAGTCAAATTGATATTAACTTAATTGCATTTGATGAGGCTCACTGTATTTCAAAATGGGGACATGATTTTAGACCTAGTTATCAAAGCGTCATAAACAAAGTGTTTACACTACCTCAAGATTTTACGATTGTAGCTCTTACAGCTACAGCTACGGCCGAAGCTCAACAGGATATTATGGAAAAATTAAATATCCGAAAAGAAGATGAAATTAAAACAAGTACCAAAAGACGTAATCTCATTTTTAAAGTAAATCCGACATATCAAAGACAAAACTTTGTTATTGAATATGCTAAAGCTCATAAAGATCAAGCAGGTATTATTTATTGTTCTACACGTAAACAAGTAGAAGAATTACAAGAATCTCTAGAATCTATAAATATTGCTTCTGCTATTTATCATGCAGGTTTAACAAATAAAGAAAGAGAAGAAGCTCAAAATGACTTTGTATACGATCGTATTAAAGTTGTTATCGCAACAAATGCATTTGGAATGGGTATTGATAAATCTAATGTTCGTTATGTTATTCATTACAACATGCCTGGAGATCTTGAATCATACTATCAAGAAGCGGGTCGTGCAGGACGAGATGGCTTAAAAAGTGAATGTATTTTATTATTTAGTGAAAGAGATAAAGGATTACATGAATATTTTATTACTGTTTCGCAAGCAGATGATGATTATAAAGATAAAATGGGCGAGAAACTAACTAAAATGATTCAGTATACTAAAACGAAAAAGTGCTTAGAAGCGACAATTGTACATTATTTTGAACCGAATGCGCGTCTAGAGGAATGCGGTCAATGTAGTAATTGCATTCAACAAAATAAAACTTATGACATGACCAATGAAGCAAAAATGATTATTAGTTGTATCGCACGCATGCGTCAACAAGAAAACTATCATGTTATTATTCAAGTGTTACGTGGAGAATTAAGTGATTATATTAAATACAATCATTATCATCAACTTACAACACATGGATTGATGAAAGACTATACTACTTCAGAGTTAAGTCATTTAATTGATGAGTTACGGTTTAAAGGCTTTTTAAATGAATATAATGAAATTCTAACGTGTGATGAAAGTGTGAAAGAATTATTGAATAATGACGTCACAGTGTATACGACGCCATTTAAACATAAAAGTAAGGAAAAAGTTTTCATTAATACAATAGAAGGCGTTGATCGTGCTTTATATAGTGAATTAGTAGAAGTTCGCCGTCAATTAAGTGAAAAGTTGAATATTGCGCCTGTGAGTATTTTTTCTGACTATACATTGGAAGAGTTTGCTAAACGTAAACCAGAATCTAAACAAGAAATGATTGCGATAGATGGTGTAGGAAGCTATAAGTTAAAACATTATTGTCCTAAATTTCTTGAAACAATCCAATCATATAAAACGAATATCTAACAAAAAATTAAATATGACTTAATAAAACAACTTAGAAGCTAGAAAAATGTTTTAAGTTGTTTTATTTTTTATTGTTAAAAAATAATTAGTATTTAAATCTATTAAGTATGAATTTATCAATAAACATGATTTAATAGAAAATAAGCAATATAAATTTTATAGTGATGTGAAGGAAATGAAGGTGACAAGATGATAGAGTTTAAAAATGTAACAAAACGTTATGGAACGAATGTTGCAGTTGATGATGTGAGTTTTAAGATTAATGAAGGAGAATTTTTTATTTTAATCGGACCTTCAGGTTGTGGAAAAACAACTACTTTAAAAATGATTAATCGATTAATATCGTTAAGTGAAGGATACATTTATTTTAAAGATAAGCCAGTGAGTGATTATCCAGTTTATGAGATGCGTTGGGATATTGGATATGTACTACAACAAATCGCATTATTTCCACATATGACGATTAAAGAAAATATCGCACAAGTTCCTCAAATGAAAAAGTGGAAAGACAAAGATATTCATCGACGTGTAGATGAATTATTAGATATGGTTAGATTAGATCCAAATACATACCGAGATCGTAAACCAGATGAATTATCGGGAGGACAACGTCAACGTGTAGGCGTGGTAAGAGCATTAGCAGCTGATCCTCCAGTAATATTAATGGACGAACCTTTTAGTGCGTTAGACCCCATTAGTAGAGAAAAATTACAAGATGATTTATTAGAATTACAAACGAAAATTAAAAAGACAATTATTTTTGTAACACACGATATACAAGAAGCAATGAAATTAGGAGATCGTATTTGTTTATTAAATGATGGTCGTGTTGAACAAATTGACACACCTGAAGGATTCCAAGAGCATCCTAAAAATCAATTTGTTCGAGAGTTTATGGGCGATCACTTGCATAAAGATATCAATAATTCAAAAATCTCCGATCTAAATCTTACAAGAACACTTACTGAATATGACGAAAAACAAGGATACCCAATTATAAAAGATAGTATGAAACTTCAAGATATTTACGAGATACTTGCTAAACATGAAGCAGTCATTGTAGAAAATAATCATGCTTTAACACAGTCATTATTAAGAAGAGAAGATGTTTTTGACTATCTATCTAAAAATGATAAGGAGGGTTAAAGCATGAACGAATTTTTAACAACGCTCAATGATCGTAGAGGAGAATTACTAAGAACAATTTTTGAGCACATACAAATTTCTTTTATTGCTTTATTTATCGCAATTTTAATTGCAGTACCACTTGGTATTGCTTTAACTAAAACAAAGCGTTTATCTGAAGTTGTAATGAATATCGCAGCGGTATTACAAACTATTCCATCCCTTGCTTTACTTGGATTAATGATTCCAATTTTTGGTATAGGAAAAGTTCCAGCAATTATTGCATTAGTAGTATATGCGCTATTACCTATTTTAAGAAATACATATACAGGTATTAAAGAAGTAGAGCCTTCTCTAACAGAAGCAGCCAAAGGTATCGGTATGAAACCAATGCGACGTTTAACTAAAGTCGAGTTACCTATTGCAATGCCAGTCATTATGGCAGGTATACGTACAGCTATGGTGCTTATTATTGGTACTGCTACATTAGCTGCATTAATTGGAGCAGGTGGATTAGGGGATTTGATCTTATTAGGCATTGATCGTAACAATACAGCACTTATATTGATTGGCGCTATTCCAGCTGCATTATTAGCTATTTTATTTGATTTTATATTGCGTTATATGGCGAAATTATCTTATAAAAAACTTCTTATTACACTAGGTATTATTCTATTAATTATCTTACTTGTTATTGTTGTTCCACTCTTTGGTAAAAAAGGTGCAACGATTACTATGGCAGGAAAATTAGGTTCTGAACCTTCAATTATTACGAATATGTATAAAATATTAATTGAAGAGGAAACACATGATACAGTTAATGTTAAAAGTGGTATGGGTAAAACCTCATTCTTATTTAATGCGTTAAAATCAGACGATATAGATGGGTACTTAGAATTTACAGGTACAGTACTAGGAGAACTTACTAAAGAGGATCTAAAATCTAAAAAAGAAGCTGATGTATATCACCAAGCTAAAGCAAGTTTAGAGAAAAAATATGATATGACGATGCTTAAACCAATGAAATATAATAATACCTATGCTTTAGCTGTTAAAAGAGATTTTGCTAAACAATATAATTTACAATCAATTGGTGATTTACGTAAAGTACAAGGTCAACTTAAACCAGGATTTACTATGGAATTTAAAGATAGAGATGATGGTTATAAAGCAGTAGCTAAAAAATATAACTTGAATCTTTCTAATATTAAACAAATGGAACCTAAACTACGTTATACGGCAGTAGAGAAAGGCGACATTAATCTTATTGATGCGTATTCTACAGATGCTGAATTAAAACAATATGATATGGTAGTACTTAAAGATGATAAACATGTTTTCCCACCTTATCAAGGTGCTCCAATGTTTAAAGAAAAGTTTCTAAAAGAACATCCGGAAATTAAAAAAGCTTTAAATCAATTATCAAATAAAATTACGGATGAACAAATGCAAGAAATGAATTATAAAGTGACAGTGAAAAATGAAGATCCATATAAAGTTGCTAAACAATATTTAGAAAAAGAAGGATTATCACATTAAATTTGTAAAAAGAGTCCGGGACATAAAGTTTCTGGATAAG